>NZ_LZII01000056.1:0-171468 GCF_001667425.1 Mycobacterium sp. 852002-51613_SCH5001154
ACCTACGCCGACGACGGCGCCATGATCGACAAAGGCGTCGCCTTCGCCTCCAGCCACCTCGACGCGGGAACCGCTGGGGCGCCTGTGGTCCGGGGCTTCTCTGGCGGCTGAGCGACCGCTCGGCTACTGTTGGCCGGCTTTGGCGTTCAGGTAGCCGACGATTCCCTGGGTGACCGCGGCGGCGTACCTCGCCCGGCCGTCGGGGCTTTGCATCCGCGCGGCGTCGTCGGGGTTCTTCATGTTGCCGAGTTCGACGAGCACAGCCGGGTACTGGGCGAGGTTCAGGCCCGCGAGGTCATCCCGGCCGTACAGTCCGCCCGAGCCGATGTAGTTGGCCGGCTGGAAACCGGCCTGCACCAAGGCGTCCCGCATGGTGTTGGCCAGCTGGACGGCCGGGCCGGATTGCACCTCGTTCAAGGGCGGGCTCGAATAGTTGACGTGGAATCCACTGCCGGACGCGGGTCCGCCGTCGGCGTGGATGCTCACGATCGCGTCGGGGCGCATCGCGTTGGCCGCCGCGGCGCGCTGGTCCACGCAGGGGCCGACCGAACTGTCGTCGCCCCGCGACAGTTGGGTGCGGACGCCCATTCCGTTGAGCGACTCGTTGATCAGCGCCACGACCGCCCAGGTGAACGCGTGCTCGGGATAGCCGTCGTTGGTGGCGGCGCCCGACGTCTGGCACGCCTTGGTTCCGCCCCGGCCGTTGGGCACCTGCTGGCTGATGGACGCGTCGTTCACGGCGTTGTGGCCCGGGTCGAGGAAGACGGCCGACCCGGCGACGCCGGCGGCGGCGCGGGGAGCGGTCATGAGCCCGGCGCCGAGCAGCGCCGGCGCCAGTCTCAGCGCGTCGCGACGGGAAACGGGTCCCAGCCGCCCGGGGTGGTCACGCATCGCGCGATGGTAGCAATCAGACGTCGGTCAACGCCCGGGCCGCTTCGCGGAACATGGTCTGCTTGATCGCACCGAGGGTGCCGGGGTCCTTGCCGCCCAGCGGGCGCAGCAGGTCGGTCGCCGCCGCGGTCACCTCGCCCTCGGCGGCGGTCGCATCGACGATGCCGAATTCGGCTGCCTCTTCCCCGCCGAACCGTCGCCCCGTCGTCATTGAGGCCACCGCGGCGCGCGGCGTGAGCTTGGCCTGAATCAGCGCGGCCATGCCGTCGGTGAACGGAATCCGGATGTCGACCTCGGGGAAGCAGAAGAATCCGCGGTCGCCGCGCATCACCCGCACGTCGTGGGCCATGGCGAGCATGGCGCCGGCGCCGAAGGCGTGCCCGGTCACCGCGGCTGCGGTCGGCATCGGGAAGGTGAGGACGCGGGCGAGCAGGGCCTGCACCCGGGCGACGTAGCTCTGGGTCTGGTCGGAGTGGGCGCCCAGCCAGTCCAGGTCCAGCCCGTTGGTGTAGAACTTGCCGCCCGCGGTGGTGACCAGGCCCTGGGCGCCGGCCTGCTGGATTTCGTCGAGCTGCTCGTTGATCGAGTCGAGAAACTTTGGGGAGAACCGATTCTCGTCCTCGCCGAGGTGCAGCACCGCGATCTTGTCGTCCCAGCTGAATGTCGGGGTCATGGCGTGTCCTTCTCTTTGGTTGTGCGCCGGGGCTCCCCGACGTCGAGCACGGCACGGACCGCGGCGCGCAGCCGCTCCCGCGCGTCGGGATCTTTGATCCTGTTGCGGCGCAATAGGATCGCGGTCGGCAGATCGACGATGCAGGTGGTGATGACGTCGACGGCCGCGGCGTCCTTGCGGTCCCACAGGCGGCGGGCCAGCCGAATCATGGTCTCCACCAGCAGCCGGTCGAGGTCGCGCAGCTGCGTCGCGATGTCGGGCGGCGTCTGCGGGCCCAGCAGCTCGTCGCGGCGGACGGTGAGCAGCAGCTGCGACGACTCCGGGTAGCTTTCGGCGAAGACGGCGGGCGCCTCGGCCGCCGCCACCACGGCGGCGACGCCATCCCCCTCGGGCGCCGCGTCGATCAATTCGCTTTGCGCGCTGAGGAATCGGTGCCCGGCCCGCAACCAGGCGCGCCCGACGAGTCCCGCCCGCGAACCGAACGTGTGGTACAGCGCGCCATTGGAGACCCCGATCGCGTCGCCGACGGCTCTGATCGTGACCGATGCCGGCCCGGACCGCACGGCCAACCGTTCGACGGCATCCAGGATCTGGTCCTGATCGTGAACACGTGGCCGGGGCATTCCGGCATAGTAACAGAGCGGCCGCTCTGTTACGGGCGTGCGGCCAGTTCACGGGATCGCAGCACCGCCTTAACGCGAAATCCGTTTGACGGCGAACGCCGATCGGGAACCCCCCGCTCATGGGTAAGGTCACGCAGGTCAACGAAGAGATGCTGTTGGCGGACATCGAGCGGCAACTGGTCGACGAGTTCCCGCAAGTCCCATCGGAGGTCGTCGACGCCCTCGTCCGCGAAGAGCATGCCCGCTTCACGCACAGCCGCGTCCGCGATTTCGTTCCGCTGTTCGTCGAGAAACACACGCGCGAGCAACTGCGGATCCGGTCCAACTGAGGAAACGCCTACCGGCAAGATTCTCGGCTTTCCGCCCCGAGCGAGCGGATCAGCGCCTAGGCTCAGCAAATGATTCGGCAGGCGCTCGTCATCGGCGCGATGGTTGCGGCGGCCACCGGTGCGCCCGCGATCGCACGCGCCGACACCCTGAACTTTCAATCTCCGTCCGGGAACATCTACTGCGTGCTGGACAGCGCCTTTGTCGCCTGCGACATCAGCGACTTCGACTACCAGCCACCGCCACCCCCGGAGTGCGGCAAACACCTCGCCTGGGGTAACCGCTTCGTCCTTACCCAGGGTCAACCGGCCGCCATCCACTGTCACGGCGACACCCTGCGCGTCGCCGGCGAGCCGACACTCGACTACGGCCAGACCAAGTCCGCCGGGACGATCAGTTGCGACAGCGAGCCGTCGGGCATGACATGCACCGACAGCAGCACCGGGCATTACTTCCGTGTGTCCCGGGATTCCTACGATCTGGGCTGAGAGCCGTTCTCCTCGAACCTCTTACGTGACCGTACAAAATAGTATGGTACGGTCGGCGCCATGTCTGCGGTCGACACTCGCCCGACGTACGGGATCACCGACGACTTCGTCGCCCGGCTCGCCGAGCGCGCCGACGAGGCCGAGCGGCTGCGCCGGCTGCCCGCGGCGACGGTCGCCGAGTTCCGGGATACCGAGCTGTTCCGGCTGTTGCTCCCCTCTCGCTTCGGGGGCATCCAGGCGTCGTTTCCCGAACTGCTGGAACCGATTCGGCGCATGGCGCACGGGTGCGCGTCCAGCGCCTGGACGCTCGGCTTCTACGCCCTACACAACTGGATGCTGTCGCTATTCGACATGCAAGTCCAGGAGGAGGTCTTCGCCTCCGGGCCGGTGCTCGCGCCCGCTCCCCTGGCCCCGACCGGGCGCGGTACCCCGGCCGACGGCGGGGTGCGCCTGACGGGCCGCTGGTCGTGGGCCACGGGCGCGATGGACGCGGATTGGGTGATGGTCGGGGCGCTGATCGAGCGGCCGGACCGCATCGATCCCGCACTCGTGCTGGTGCCCGCCGACCAGGTCGAGGTCGTCGACACCTGGCAGACCGCCGGGATGCGGGGCACCGGCTCCCACGACGTCGTCGTCACCGACATCTTCGTTCCGGAACATCGCACGGTCGCGGTGGCCGACATCTATGGCGGAACGGCGCCGGGGGCGAACGCGCATGGGGTGCCGACGTACCGCTGGCCGATGGTCCCCGCGCTCGCGCTGGTGGCGTCGATGCCGGTGCTCGGCGCCGCCGAGCGGGTGACCGAGCTGTTCGCCGAACGGCTGGGCGGGCGCGTCCTGGCGTACAGCGGTGCGGCGCAAAAGGATCAGCCCGCCGCCCAGATCCGGCTGGCGAGTGCGCGGGTGCGGTTGCGGGCTCTCAGGGCGCTGGTCGACGAGACGGCCGGCGGGATCGACCGGATGGTGGCCGCCGGCGAGCGGGTGCACCGATCGGTGCGGGCGGAGGCGCGGCTGGCGGCCGCCCACACGGTGCACGAGAGCAAGGCAGTGATTGCCGATTTGCTGGACGCCTCCGGCGCCAGCGCGCAATTCCTGTCGAATCCGTTGCAGCGCTTCAAACGCGACGTTGACATCGCGGCCGGGCACGTGGTGTTCGACTACGACGTGAGCCGAGAGTTGGCCGGCGCGTTGGCAATTGGCGCCAAGATCTCCCCCATCGCGATGGTCTAGTCCTTGAGCATCAGCTCGAGGAAGCGTTCCCCCTGCGCGATCTGTTGCGCCTGCTGCGCCGAACCGGCCAGGTGCAGCAGCCCGATGCCGGCGGCGAACGTCAGCTCGGCGCGCAGCTTGGCGTTGTCCGGGGTGAAGCCGTAGTCGCTGTAGGCCTTGGTGACGGAGCGAAGCAGGCGCCGGTCCGCCGCGCGGATATTGGCGGCCGCGGCCGGGTCGGTGCGGGCCCATTCGCGCATCGCGCGTTCGAGCGTCCAATGCCCCGGGCTGGTCAGCGCGGTCATCATGGCGGACAGCCGTTCTCGCGGTGGCAGCGCGTCGAGCTCGGCCAGTGACTGCCGGTCCTTCTCGAGGAAGGTGTTCCACGATTCGACCAGCGCGGCCCGGTAGCTGGCCATGTCCCGGAAGTGCCAGTAGAAGCTGCCCCGGGTGACGCCCGCCTGCTGGCACAGGCGCTCGATCTTCAGGGCGCGCACCCCCTGCTCGGCGAGCAGCGTGTAGCCGGCCTGCAGCCAGTCCTCCACGGACAGACGCGGGGGCTTGCGCGCGGTCACAGATGAAGGTTACGGGGGACGCTTTCGGGCGCGGATCCGTCCGTCATCAGGGGCCCTGCGTGGGTCCGGGTGAACTCCTACCCAACACCTGGCAAAGCTGAGCGGTCAGCCGAACACATGGGTGTAATGTCCGGGTTTGCTAGCCGACAAATTCCTGTTAACTCTTGGCACGCTTGCTGGGATGCCGAAGGATCAGGAGGTGCCGTGAGCACAGCCGAGGTGTCCGACCTGTCGGCGACGATCGATAACGACGATGTCGTGGTGGCATTCCAGGACGAATCCCTGCTGTTGGGCGGCGACCCTGCCGCGGTGGAGTCCTATCTGATGCGGCTGCGCGCGACCGCCGGCCACGCCATGCGCGTCGCCGGCATCGACAGTGCCTCGCTCGCGAACGCGGCGATCGCCGGGCTGGCTTCGTTCCTGGCCGACTCCGGCAAGTACGTGCAGTTGCAGCGCGACACCGTGGACGCGTTGAGGGAAGGCAACCTCGTTCCCCTCAGCGACGGCATCTTCCGGCTGACCACGGGCGCCGATGCCGGCGAGCTCCTGGCCCAGCTGCAATGGCGACCGGAGCTGCTCGGCCCGGAGGTGATGCTGTCGGCGCAGATGATCGCGGTGCAGGTGGCGTTGAAGTCCGCGGTCGCCGAGGTCGAAGACGCCGTGCGGCGGGTGGAGGACAAGGTCGAATCGGTGCTCGAAGTCGCCCGCGCGCAGCGCGCCGGCGACGTGCTGGGCACCAGCCTGACCATCTCGCGGATGGTCGACTCGTTAGACAAGTACGGGTCGCTGCCCGATGCCTACTGGGATTCGGTGGCCATGCTGGGGCCGGCGCTCAACGTGACCGTCGAGCAACTACGCAACCACGTGAGCCGCATCCTTACGTCTTTCGATCATGAGCTGCCCGTGCAGCAGCGCGCCGGAAAGCTGCGAAATGCCATCAGCGAGAACCGGCTTGGCGACACCCTGAGCCTGCTGGTGATCGCCGAGGAGGCGCTGCACAAGTGGCAGCGGTTGAACCTCGCCCGCATCGAGGCGAAGGAGCCCGAGCAGCTGCTGCGCGCGATCGACGAGGCTCGCGAGCTCGTCGACCATCATCTGCGTGAAGACCTCGACATCTACCGGAGCGCGAAGGAAATCCTCGACCAATTCGGGAAGACGGCGGCCATCGACGGCTTCCGGTTCTGGGCGGTACGCGAACTGGCCAAGCAGCGCGGCGCCCTGCGCGACGAGCTCGACCGCTTCGCCGCGGCCCGTCAGCACCAGGTGGATACCTGGGAGGACTTCCACATCCCGAGCGTGCTCGACGCCGCCCTGGCCACCCTCGAAGCCGTCGGAAGCGTGACGGGCCGTGTGCTTGTGGCTGCCGGCCGGGGGGTCGTCTACCTGGGCGGGCAGGTAGCGGGCCCGTTCCGGGGCAAAGGTAGCGATGAACCCCCTCAGGCGAGCGGCCCTGAACTCGAGGAACACCAGTCCGCGTCCTGACTGGGCACAGTGCGTCGTCATTGACTGTGGTCGGGGCTGCCTCGATACTCCACCAGTACCGCCGTAGACCATCAACGGCTCGCGGCTAAAGTGCTTGGCGCGCAGAGGAGGTCGACGTGATCGATTTGGGGCTATCCGGCAAGCGCGCGGTGGTGTCGGGTGCGGGCTACATCCCGGAGCGTGCGGGCCACGGCTGGTTCACGTCGTTGGCCCTGGCCGAAGCGGGCGCCTCGGTGGCCTGCATCGATATCGACGAGCAGCGCGCGGAGCACATTGCCGGCGAGATCGTCGGCCGGGGCGGCACTGCCGTCCCGATCGTCGCCGACATGACCGACCCCGTGCAGGTTGGTCGGGCGATCGATGACGCCGTCGCGGCGCTAGGCGGTGTTGACGTGTGCGTCGACATCATCGGTGGTGCGACCTGGTCGAAGGTCGAGGACTTCACTACCGAGCTGTGGGGCGCGGCGATCCACTACAACCTGACCCAGGTGTTCTACCTCTTTCAGGCCGCGGCCAGGTACATGATCGGCCAAGGCAGCGGTGGATCATTGGTCGCGGTCGCCTCTGTCGACGGCATTGCGGCGGCGACCTACCACGCCGCCTACGGCGCCGCCAAGGCCGGCGTCATCTCGCTGGTCAAGACGTTCGCAGATGAACTGGGCCGCTATGGGATTCGCGCCAACGCGGTCGCGCCGGGCAATGTGGGTTCCGGCAACGAGGATCAGCCGCCGAACGAGTACGCCGTCAACGGAATCAATCCGCTGGCGGCGCCCCGCGCGCACGACATCGCCAACGCCGCGCTGTTCCTGTCCTCCGAGCTGGCCGCCCGCGTCACCGGCCAGACCCTCGTCGTCGACGGCGGTGCCATGATTCGGCAGCTGTGGGGGCTAGGCGAGTCGATGATCCCGGCCAACCCGGACGATGCGCTGCCGGACTTCATGAGGCCCGGGCCGTCGGACGGCTAGCGCTGGTGAATCAGCGGCAGCCCGGGAAGCGAGCTTCTGCCCTTGAGTACGTAGGGGGTTTGGATCGAACCGATGTAGATGTCGCGCATGTCCTGTCCGCCCCAGGCGATGCTGGTCGGGCCGTTTAAGAGCGCTCCGTCGGGATCTTCCATCACGGTTGTCGCCGTGCCGTCCGGGCGGATCGCCACGATCCTATTGGCGAGAACCAGTGTGACCCAGAGGTTTTCCTCGGCGTCGAACGCGCATCCGTCGGCCATCCCCCACCGGCGGCCGACCTCCTGGTCGGCCAGGAATCGGCCATGGTCGGGGCCGAACTCGTCGGGACGCCGGTCCCCTAGCGACGGGCCGAATCGCTCTGGCGGTCCGAGTGTTTCGCCTTCGATCGGGAATCGCACCACGTCGGCGGCCACCGTTCGGACCACGTAGAGGTAGTCCTCGTTGCGGTCGAGCGCCATGCAATTCGGGAAGTTCACCGCGTCGGCGACCACTTGCGCCGATTGGCGATCCGGTGCGACCCGAATGATGAACCCATCAGCGGTGCCGCGCGCGATGGTATCCATGAGGTCGTCCGCCACCGTGCTCACCGAACACCACAGGGCGCCAGTCGAATCCACCAGGACGAAGTTCAACCACCGCAGCGGGCGTCCGTCGAGTTGTCCACTGAGGATGGTCGTGATCGCGCCGGTCACCGGGTCGAGATCCTGCAGCACTCCCAGGCCCCAATTGGCGATCAGGAAGTGGCCGTTGCCGTCGAGCGCAATACCGTTCGGCTCGCCGCCCGCCTGCCCGATGTGCCGAACGGTGCGCTCATCGATGAGTTCTGCGACGGCAGAACCCTTGTCGGAGGCGAACACCCGGCCGTCGGCGGCCACCACAACGTGCTCTGGGCGATCCACGCCACGCCCGACGGCGCGCAGACTGGTGACGGCGGGGGTTTCATCCATGCTGGGCAGTATCCGCTCGCTAAAAAGCGACGCCCTCCGCGGTCCATGCCGGTGAGGTCCATATGTCAGGACGCGCGCTAGAGACGAGATCAGCTCGCCGGATCTGATTCCCGTGATTTTCACGATCAGGAGGCGGAATCGGGCTAACCTCGCGGTGCTATGAGCATCGACGACGAACTCAACACAGAGTTGGGCCGCTACGGCTACAAACTCGACACGTCTGCCCTTCAGGGTGGCGCCTACCAGGTCACTCGCCTCGACGAGTACGCCGGCTACTCGGCGACGTTCAATGATGTCGAGGGCGTCCGGACATTTCTCCAGCGTCTTGCCGAGAGCGACAACCTCTGGTGCATCCATCTCGACCACGGCAACGTCGACGTGAATCGGTCGACGGGCGAGGTCACCCCTCGCGATGGGGGGCCGTTGTTCAACCTGAACGACTTACATCCCGATGAGTGGTCAGGCGCTTCCGATGAGGCTCCCCGGGCTATCAGCGTGGCCGCTCTAATGACAGCGCATCAAATCTGTATCAAGTCCAATTCTCGACCGCCGTATGGGGGATTGTGGTTCAAGCGGGTCTAAGGGCGACAGCAAACCATCGTTCATGCGATTGACCCGGGTCGTCCTTTCATTGATCAGATGTCGAATAAGACGAGAAAACGCCGTTTTGTCCACTCCAGCGCTGCCGTCCGAACCTTTATCGCATAAATCCAACTCATCCTGGGCAAACTGCTCTGTAACGGGAGTCAATTGGACGGACACTGTTCGCAGCGAAGAGAAGGAAGTGTGCTGTGACGTCACTCCTAGGCGGAACTTTTGGGCGGTACGAGATCCGGCGGCTGCTCGGCCAGGGCGGAATGGGTGAGGTGTACGAGGCATACGACACCAAGAAAGACAGAACAGTCGCGCTCAAGTTACTCACGGACCGGTATGCCGACGACGAGACATACCGTGCGCGATTTCTGCGCGAGTCCCATGCCGCAGCAGTCCTGCAGGAACCGCATGTCATCCCCATCCACGACTGGGGAGAGATCAACGGCGTTCTGTACATCGACATGCGGTTGGTACGCGGACAGACATTGCACGACATGCTCGAGAAGGGCCCCCTCGAACCGGAGCGAGCGACCGACATCATCCTTCAGATCGCGGCGGCGTTGGACGCTGCCCATGCTGAAGGACTAATCCATCGCGACGTCAAGCCCCAGAACATCATCGTCACGCGCGACGATTTCGCATACTTGGTCGACTTCGGTATAGCCGAAGCCAAGGGCGACACGCACCTGACGATGGCCGGGTACCAGGTCGGCACCTTCGATTACATGGCCCCGGAACGATTCGGCGACGGGGAAGTGACGGCGTCGGTGGACATCTACTCGCTGGCCTGCGTCCTGTACGAGGCGCTGACCGGCGCGAAGCCGTTCCCGGCGCACAGCGCCCAGCAGGTCATTGGCGCGCATATCTCGTCGCCACCGCCACGACCGAGTGCCGTCAATCCACGGGTCCCCGCAGCCCTCGACGAGGTCATTGCGCGCGGAATGGCAAAGGACCCCGACGACCGCTACGGGAGCGCCGGCGCCCTGGGACGCGCCGCCAAGCGCGCACTGTCCGCAGAACCATCTGGCGCGCCACTCGCGGACACGCTGCTTGCGCCCCGACAAATCGGTGCGCCTAGTAGCTATCCGCCGTTCAATGCCCAATACGCCTATCCTGCAACGGGTCCGACGCCGACAGCCAACGTTGACCAAGGACGCTCAAGGCAGTTCGTCGTGGGGGTCTCTATCGGGGTAGCGGTGGCTTTGGTGGGCGGCGTCGGTGTTGTCATCGGCCTTCTCGCGCACCGGGACTCCAACAACTCGGACTCGCCGCCGTCGTCGCTGGTGCCTTACACCAATCCCGTGACGAGCTCATACCCTACTGAATCTTCCTCGGCGACGAACCCTGCCCAGGGTCCCCCCAATACAGCGACATCCGCGCCGCAAGACCCTGTTCAGGAGCTCCGCCAGATCGCGAATGACGACCGGCCCTGGGTAAGCGCGCAACTCGCGGACCACTGGGTGCCGCAACTCAGTTCCAAGCGTCCCGGGGTCTTCGACAACGGCCATGTGTGGGACAACGCAATGACCCTCCAAGAGCACCTTCAGCTGAGGCAGCGGTACTCGAACGTGCGGCTGCTGTGGTCCGGCGACTGGACGACATTCTCAGCGACGGATTTCTGGGTCACCGTGGCCGGCGTTACTTTTGGCGACTCCGGCGGTGCGCTGGCGTGGTGTCGGAACCAGGGATTTGATCGGGACCACTGCGCAGCCAAGATCATCAGTACGACGCATCCCGTCGCAGGAAGCACGGCCTACAACTGATTCGGTCATTAAGTTGCGATGCCGGACATGAGCAGGACGGCTCGAATCCGCGACGTACGGATTATGAGTCCTTGGCCAGCGAGGATGGGGCCAGGTCAAGCAATTAGCCGCCGCCGGAACTCGACGAACGCGTCTTAGGGCCGTGGCGGCAACGCCGACAACCACGCATCCGATAGCAACTCAAGCAGCTGCCCATCCGGATCGCGAATCATCGCCATCGCCTCGGTCGCCGTCCCGTCGACCACGGCTCCCCCGAACTCCTCGACCTTTCCCAACGCGCCGGCAAGATCGGACACCGAGAACGAGATGTGTGTCAGCCCAATCTGATCCATCACGCGCTCCGACCCGGCGTGAACTTGACGCTTCGAGTAGTCCATCAGTTCGAGCACAAAGTCGTCGCGCACCAAGTAGGTCGCATGCACCCCGAGCGGCTCAGGGAGCTGCACAAGCTTGGCGGTGGGGCCGTCTGGCGGATCGAGCTCCCACCAGAACTGAAACCCCAGCACATTCTCGTAGAACCGCCGCGACCGCTCGCGATCGGAGACGCACAATCCGACGTGGTTGAAGGTCGTCCGGTGACTACTCATCGCGGCCTTTCTCGACAGAACCCACGAGCGTAATAATGCAAAGATAGTGTAAAAAGCACCTCGGCACGGTGGAGGACCGACCCGATGACAACCCGCCCCGACGTCACCGACGACGCCGTAGTCGACTTCGACCATCACTCCGACGCGTTCAACCTCAACGAGCTGGCCATCAATGCCGAGCTGAGACAAGGCTGCCCGGTCGCTTGGAACACCAACTACGGCGGCTTCTGGTTCCTCAGCAGCTACGACGCGGTCAGCCAAGCGGCGCGCGACGGCGACACCTTCGCCCACAAATACGAGCCCGACGCCGACGACGGCGTCGACTACCAGGGCGAGATGGGCGTCCCGCGGCCTGAGGGTCAGCCGGCGCTGGGCATCGGCGAGGTCGACGGCCCCTACCACCTAGCCCTCCGGCACGCGCTAGCCCCGTTCCTGTCCCCCGGCGCCGTCCAGAAACTCAAGCCGTTCATGGAACAAAAAGCCCATGAGTTCCTCGATCAAAAAATCGAGGACGGACAGATGGACCTCGTCCTCGACTACGCCAGCCCGGTCCCCGCCATCCTCACCATGAAGCTGATGGGCCTGCCGCACGACAACTGGCACCTCTACGCCAACCTGTTCCACTCCGTCATGGCCGTCCCGCAAGACAGCCCCGAGTACCTCGACGCCATCGCCAAAGTCCCCGCCATGATGCAAGAAGTCCTCGAGTACGCGGCGAGTAGACGAGCCAAACCGGAAGACGACCTGACCAGCTTCCTCATACAGTTCGAATTCGACGGCCGGCGCCTCACCGACGAACAGCTGCTCAACATCCTCTGGAACCTCATCGGCGGCGGCGTCGACACCACCACCTCCCAGACCGCGCTCACGCTCCAATATCTGGGCACTCACCCGGCCCTCAGACAACAACTCATCGACCACCCCGAGCTCTACCGCACCGCCACCGACGAATTCCTGCGCTACTTCTCGGTCAACCAAACCCTCAGCCGCACAGTCACTCATGACGTCGAACTCAACGGCCAACTCCTCCGCAAAAACGACAAAGTCGTCATCAGCTGGCTCTCCGCCAACCACGACGAAAAAGAATTCCACAAGCCCGACGAGATCATCCTGGACCGAACGCCCAATCGCCACCTCGCCTTCGGACTCGGGCCGCACCGCTGCATCGGCTCACACCTGGCGCGGCTCATGTCCGAGGTGATGGTCAGGGCCGTCCTCGACCGCATCCCCGACTACCAAGTCGACGTGCAAAACGTCCAGCAATACCTGGGAAACCCGAGCATGACCGGCCTGGGCACGCTGCCGGTCACCTTCACTCCCGGAGCGAAGCGAGGCTAGATGCCCGCCAACCCGATCACGCAAATGCTCGGTCCGTTCACCCGGACCGGCGGCTTCTACGCCCGCTCGTGGGGCACCTACCTGGATCGCCAGCCCGACGAGCTACCGGTGGCCCGCCCCACCGTTGCGCTCGCGGCACAGGCATTCCGCGACGAAATCCTGCTGGCCGGCTTCAGCCTGCTGCGTCGAGCTCCCGACGCGAAAACCCTCGAACGGATCGACAGCGAAGTGCTTGCCGCACAAGAGTTCTACGGAGACAAGGGCTGGCTCGACAATGCCGAGGGGTTCTTTGCCCCGCCCCCACCCCCCACCGACGTGACGGTCAAGCGCGTCAGCAGCATGGGACGCAACTACGAGCGGCTGTCCTTCGACAGCGAGTACGAGCCCCATGAAGGCGAACCGGGCCGCGAACGGTGGTGCAGCTACACCGGCAACAACCGCGAATACGCCCTGATGTTCCGGCACCGCCGGCCGCGGCCCTGGCTGATCTGCATCCACGGCGCCGAGATGGGACGGGCCGCGCTCGACCCCATGCTGTTTCACGCCTGGCACCTGTATCGGGATTTCGGCCTCAACGTCGCGCTTCCCGTGCTTCCCATGCATGGCCCCCGAGCAAGCGGCGGCCCGAAATTCCCCAGCGAGGACGTGCTCGACGACGTCCACGGCGCCGCCCAGGCGGTCTGGGACATCAGGCGACTCACCGCCTGGATCCGCGCGCAACAGCCCGACGCGGCAATCGGGGTCAACGGCATCTCGCTCGGCGGTCTGATCTCGTCGCTGGTCGCCAGCCTCGACGACGGCCTCACCTGCGCGATCCTGGGCGTGCCGGCCGTCGACCTGGTGAACCTGGTCGGCCGCCACGCCGGCCTCAGCGGCCACGCCGCCCTGCGCCACACGATGAACTCGGCCAAACCCCTCGGCCGGATGATCTCTCCGCTGTCACTGACCCCGCGCGTGCCGAAAAAAGGCCGCTTCATCTACGCCGGCCTCGCCGATCGCCTGGTGCACCCGCGCGACCAGGTCACCCGGCTTTGGGAGCACTGGGGCAAGCCCGAAATCCAGTGGTACCCAGGCGGTCACACCGGATTCTTCCGTTCGCGGCCGGTGCAGCGCTTCATCGACGACGCGCTCGTGCAGTCGGGGCTGGCCGACAAGACATGACCACCTCCTACCTGCGATGGATAGCGGCGAGCGCGACCAACCCACTGGTCCATGCCTATCGGCGCACCGGTGCCGACGTGCCCTTCGGCGATCCGGTGCCCTCACACGGGACAGAAATGGAGGGCTGGTTCTGGCGCCTGACTGATGCCGCCTCGGGTCGCGTGGTCGTCGCGCTGTGCAGCGTGAACCGGAATCCGGACGGGGACTGGGCGACCGTCGCGGTCGCGCTGCATCCCAGCGACGTAGTGCGCTCGGCGGCCCTGGACGGCGCCCACGCCGAATCGTCCACCTTCTCCGTGCACGCCGGGACCGCTCCCGACTGCCGACTGGCGGCGAGCACCGATCGGCTCACGATCGACCTCGACAGCATCCACCTCGACTTGCATTTCACCGATCCGTTCAACTGGCCCAAGGCCTTTGGCGGAGGCGGCGTCTTCTCTTCGGTCCCCTTTCTCAACCAATACTGGCATCCCTACCGACTCGGCGGAAAAGCCACCGGCACAGTCAAATTCCGTGACCGCACGTGGTCGTTCACTGACGCCCGGCTCTACACCGAACGCAACTGGGGCGCGGGCTTCCCCGAGCGCTGGTGGTGGGGTCAGGCACACGATTTCGGCGACGCCGACGTCTCGGTGGCGTTCTCAGGAGGGCTGCTCCAGCTCGGCCCGATCCGCAGGGACGTCACCGGAATCGTCGTGCGACTCGGCGACCGCGTCATCCGGGTCACCCCGCCGGCGCCCGTGCGCTCGGATGTCGGCGACGGACGCTGGACCGTGTCAGCTCGCACACCCCGCTACCGCATAGAGCTGGACGGAGACGGCACCCGCGCGGAACCGCACGTCTTGCCGGTGCCGCTGCCCGCGCAGCGGCGCAACATCGACACCGACTTCGAGCACCTCGCGGGCCGATTGCATTGCAGGGTGCGGGAGTTCGGCCGCGTAATCTTCGACGGCACCTGCGAGCTGGCCGGCCTGGAGATCGGCAGCCGGCCGGCGTGATTACGATGCCGTCGCGTACTGCAGCACCGGCTCCGACGAATCGACGTGGCTGCCGCTGATGATCCGGAGCCGATTCGGGCGCACCTCGTAGACGACGCCGTCGACCGGGTTGGTGACGTCGAACCCGTCCCCCACGCGCTCCGCGTTGGACAGCTCGATGTGCGCGCCGTCGCGGATGCGTTCGCCGCGGTAGTAGTAACTGCCGCTGAGGTTTTGGCACACCACGGCCAGCGACTTGGCGGTCCGCACCACCGCCGCCGGCGGGTTCCCCGGGTCGCAGCGGGCCGTCTCGCCGACGAACCCTAACCCGTCGGCACCTCGCACCGGAGCAGACAGCGTCGGCGTCTTCGGCGGCGGTGGGCTAGACGGCGGGGGCGAAGGCTTCGAAGCGGCCGGCGGCGGCGAGCCGCCGCTCGTCAACGCAGATACCAGCGCCACGATCAGCCCGGCGATCACCAGGACGACCGCCGCCCCGATCCCCACCAGCGGCGCCCGGCCATCCAACACGGGTCGGCGCGGCGCCGGCGGCGAAGGCTCAACGGGCGGATACGGGCTGTAACCGGTGTCGTCCGGGTTCGGATAGACCGCCTCGAACGGCCGGGTGCCAAGGGGCCCAGCGCCAACGCCGGCCGCGACCGGCTCGTACGCCGCGTTCACGGCCTCGCTGGCCGCCCGGGCGAGTTCACCCGCGGACGCGAACCGCGCCGCACGTTGTTTGGCCATGCCGCGGGCGACGACGTCGTCGAAGGCCCGGCCGACGCCGCGGCGCATGATGCTGGGCCGAGGCGCCGGCGACAACATGTGCACACTCTTCAGCTCGTCCGGGTCCGTGGCTTCGAACGGCGGATGCCCGGTGAGGCACTCGTAGAGCAGGCAGGCCAGTGAGTACACGTCGGTCTCCGGTCCCACCCGGCCCGTGGTGAACCGCTCAGGCGCCATGTACACGCGCGAAGGGTCGGCATGCCCGATGCCGAAGTCGACGAGACTCGCGAAGTGATCGGGGGTCAGCAACACGTGTTCCGGCCGGACACCCAGGTGCACCAGCCCGGCAGCGTGCGCGGCGTCCAGCGCCCGCGCCACCTGCGCGACGATCGACGCGGCCCGCGGCGGCTCCAGCGAACCGCGCTCGCGCAGCAGGTCCTTGAGGCTGCCGCCCTCGACCAGCTGCATGTCGACGTAGGAAACCCCGTTAATCGAACCGAAGTCGTGCACCGGGATGACGTGGGGCTCCTGCAACCGCGACGCGATCCCGCACTCGTGCCGAAAGCGTTGCTGGAAGCCGGGTTCCGCGGCCATCTCGGCAGGCAGCAGCTTGACAGCGACTATCCGGTCCCTAACCGTGTCGTGTGCCCGGTAGACCTCGCCCGTCGCGCCCGCGCCGATCAGCGATCGCAGCTCGTAGGGCCCGAACCGGGTGCCAAGCCGCGAAGTCAATGGGCAGTCCTTTCGCTAGGTCGTAGAGGTCCAGCCGTCCGGGTTCCCGAATTGGGCGCCGACCTAACGTGCGGCGGCTCACGCGTGCGGCGGCACCGGGCACCAGAATAGGCCGCAGTTGAAGTTGGGCGGGCCGGCCGGCGGCACCCGCGGGGTGGCGTTGATCGGGCCGCTCGGCCGCCCGTAGACGGCGCCGGTGTCGGCGTCGACGACGCCGCGGTAGTCGTAGTAGTAGATGTGGCACACGCCCATGTCCCAGCTGATGAAGTTGTCCGGGACGCGCTCGCCCGGGCACCACTTGCCGCAGGTGTGCCCGGCCGGGCAGTTCCCGCCAACGTGGCCGTACGGGTCGGCCTGCGCGACGCCCGCCGCCAGCCCCGCGCCGATGCCGGCGGTCAGCAACGCGCCGGCCATCCACTTCTTGTTCATGCCGTAAGCACACAACGGCCGGCTGGCTACCGATCCCATATCGACCTCAGCCGCCGTGTCCGCCTTTGTGTTTGTTGCCCGGGAACGGCGGGGACAGCGCTGACCGCGCTAACGGTCGAACTACTGCCCGCCTTTCAGCGACTCGGCCACTTTTTCGCCGTCGGGTGTCAATTGGAACCAGACCGCCAGATCCCACAGCGTGGGCTCGTCGTAGTGGCCGACGAAAAGATCGCGAAGGCGCTTCATGGCGGCATCGATCGAGAGATCCCAGGGCACCACTCGTTCATCAGAAGCGCCGAGTATGTCTCCGATCTTCATGAGGCCGTCGTCGAGCAGGGATCGAATCGTGCGCAGCACCAAGTTTTGCTCATCCTCGACGGTATCGGCGAGGTGGTGACGTCTCATGACGGATGTGACCTGCGCCATCGGGACACACATTGCCAGCCCGTCGAGCAGCAGCTCCTTACGCAGGAACTCTTCGGCGTTAATTCCCGGCTTGTTGTGCCCTAGATGCCGGTCATCAGGCTGGATCATCATTTTCTCCGACGTAGCAGTTCTTTAGGTTGTTAGCTTCGGTCATCATTCTTGTGGGCCTTCGAATTCTTCGGGAATCTCGCCGAGAAGCGGCCATTTGTGGTCCAAAGTATGCGGAATATGGATGGGGTGCGGGCCCGTCGCAGGGGAGTTTGGGGGCAGCCCGCCGAAACCTGGCATTGCGCCCCCACCCTCTGGGGTGCCTGGGGCGGGTTTAATAGCGGGCGGAGCTTCGACGGGCGCACGGACCGGTGCCTGCGGGGTGACAGCAGGTTCTCCGGACGCAGGCGGGCCAGCAGGACGCGGCGGGGAGGGCGCTATTTCTGGTACCCCACCTCTCGGATTGATGTGAACTTTTGTATAGCCACCGTGACCGGGAATGTTGATGTCAACAACTGGTTTTCCGTTGGACTCGGCGGTCCAGCGCTGCCCGATCGTCGTGCCGTCAGGTAGCCGGTATCGAATCCCTTTGCCGGGGTCGCCGTACCCGTTCGGCATTTCGACCCCGTGCTGTTTGGCCCATTTCCACAAGTTCTCGAGATCTTGCGGCGAACGCACTTCCCTGACGTCTGGTCGATCGCCAACAGGCAGTTTCTCAAGCACCCGACGGATATCGTCACCGCTGGGGCCGCCGGTAGGCCCGGGATTCGGTCCGCCGTTGCCGTCTTGTTTCCAGACGCGGTCGACGGCGTAGACATGGCGATTTTGGGCTGGCGGAGGGGCGATAGAGGCGGGAGGTTGCGGGAACGTGTCGCGGATTCCGGCCACCGCGGCGGTGATTTTGCTGGCGACTTGCTGATCCAGGCCAACCAGTTGCGTGGCGCTTTGGCGGATTTCGCCGGCGAACGCCTGTGCTGCGGCGCGCCGCGCGGCCCGCTCCGCGGCTGACCCGCCACCCATGCGGTCGGTGACCGAAAGGTCCTCGCCCACTTCGAAACCCGCTGAACGAGCATCATCTACCGCGTAGCGAACTCGGGATCGGGCCGCATACAAATCCGACGCCCCGCTGCGAGCGACCCGGGTTGCCGCCTGTAGCTGGTCGACTGCTGCGCTCGTGGCTTGCAGGTCGGCATGCATCGCACGACGCAACGCGTCGGCGGCTTCGCCGCGCCAATCGACCGAGGCGGCGTCTCGCCAAACCTGATGGGCGACAACATAGCTACGCTCACCAACGGCGTCCCAGTGAGCGGCCGCCTCGGTGAGATGGTCGGTGGGCCAGGCTAACAGTGCCGACAGATTAGGAGCCCCGCCAACCGCCGCCATCGCTACACGCTGGTCACCGGCGGAGCTACCGCAGCGAGGTCGGTGGCAGATTCAGCTTCATTGGCAATGTAGCGCGCATCGGCTTGACCGACGCCGATGGCGCGTGCACGCACCCGACCGGCCAGCCCTGCGGTGAACACCGCGACATCAACGTGGGCACCGTTGACGGCGGCCGCGCTGGGCTGATAGGACAACAGCCCCGTTGGCGCGGCCGTGCCGTCCAGACCATCCACCAATGCACCCCAGCGGGCCGCCATAGCCCCGACACCGGCGCTGTCCACACGCATCGTTTGCCGCACAGCGCGAGCGTAGGCTGCACGTCACGCGCCTGCCAGTCACTCAGATGCCCCTGTTGCCAGGCAAAATCAAGCCGCCCAAACGTCGGGGTTACCCCGCCGTTGAGTGAAGAGTTTTCAAGTCAGCCGCCGTGCCCGCCTTTGGGCTTTTTGCCGGGGTGACCGGGTGGGGGCGGTGGCGCCGGTTCCGCGGTGCCGCTGGGTGTGGTGGTGGCGGTGGTCGTCGGCGGCGTCGGCGTGGTGGTGGTCGTGGTCGGCGTCGGCGGTGGCGCCGAGAACGGCGGATCGATGGCCAACAGGGGCAGCGCCAACAAGAACGCGGCAACGATCGCCGCGATCCACCACTTGCGCCGCGGAGCGTCCGGCTCCGGGGGCGCACCGGCGGGTGTGTAGGTCAGCACGGCGGCCGGCGGCGCCTCCATCACCCGGGTGCCAGTGGGCATCGCTGCTGGGGCAGTGCCGGTCAGCGCGGCGCGCATCGCGCCCGCCTGGTCGAACCGCCATGCCGGGTCGCGCGCCATCGCGCGTTCGATCGCGGCGGCCAGGGGCGGTGGAACGTCCGGGCGCAGCGCGACCAGCGGCGGCGGTGACGTGTGCAGGATTGCGCGTGCCAGCGCGCCCAGGTCCTCCTGCGGGAACGGGCGCCGCCCGGTCAGCGCCTCGTAACCCACCACGCCTACGGCATACAGGTCGTCGAACGCCGTGGCCGGATTGGACGTCAGCCGCTCGGGACTCAGATACGCCATGCTGCCTACGACTTCACCCGCCCTGGTGTAGGCGGCACCGGACGTCTTGGCGATGCCGAAATCGGCGAGCTTGGGTTCGCCGGCGGCGGTGAACAGGATGTTGCCCGGCTTGACGTCGCGGTGCAGGATGCCGGCGCTATGCGCCTCGGCAAGGGCGTCGAGAACACCGTCGAGCACGACGTGCACGAACGCCGGTGGCAGCGGCCCGCGAGCGATGTGGTCGGCCAGCGACACCCCCGGTAGCCGCTCCATGACGATGAACGGCAACCCGTGGTGCTCGCCGATGTCATGGACCACCACGACGTGCCGGCCGGTCAGCCGCGCCGCCGCGTGCGCCTCCGTTTCGAACCGCAACCGGCTGTCCGGCCGGTCGGCCACCCCGGGATAGAGCAGCTTGATGGCGACGGGCCGGTTCAGCCTCCGGTCCCACCCCTCACGCACCTCGGCCATCGCGCCCCGCCCCAGGACGCCACGCAGCTCATACCGACCGTCGCCAAGAAGCCCGCCCGGCACCAGAGGCACTTCGTTACTGCCCTGGCCGCGGTAAGACTGGGTTCCTTGGAGGTCCGTGTCGATCTCCTGTCGGAAAGCTGACTCCCTGCTGGTTCGGGATAACCACCCAATCCGAAATCGAAACCCGCTACTCGACAGGCGTTAAACAGCGGCGTCCTGCGCCGGTTTTTGGGCGGCCCCGGCGTACTCGCCGACGAAACCGTTCCCCAACCACCACCTGGGCTCGGTGTGCTCGAAGATCTCCTCGCCCAGGGCGCGAGTGCGCACCGACCGCTTGACCGGAAACGGATTCATCCCCGACTTGTATTCGACCCCGACCATGGCTGGGACGGCCGGCCGGCCACGCCGGGGCAGCAGCTCGAAGCCGGCGTCCTGGAGCATCGCGTTCAACTCGGCCGGGCGGGGGAATCGCCGAAAGTCGTGGTTCGGCTTATGCAGGCCAAACACGAACAGCGGCCCGATCGTGACGAAACACAGCCACGTGCACAGGTTGCGATCCGGTGCGACATAGAACATCCGGCCGCCGGGCTTCAGCGCGCGAAAGACGCTGTCCATCAGGCGGCGGTGCTCGGTGCAATGGTCAAGCACTCCGTGCAGGTAAACAAGGTCGAACCGGTTGGCGCCCAACACCTCCGGGTTACGGGCGTCGCCGACGACGAAGGTCACACCGGCCTTGTCGCCAAAGCGGTTGCGGGCCGCGTCGATCGACTTGTAGTCAACGTCGATGCCGACGATGTCCCATTCGCCCAACTCCGGATATCGTTCGAGCAACCCCGCGATCGCCCCGCCGCCGCCGCAGCCGACCACGGCCATCGCCGGGCGTTGACCATTCGCCGCCGGAAGGTAGTCACGCAGGAAGTCCCACGCGGCGTAGTCGATTTCGCCGACGAGCTCGGCGGTGAAGCGCCATTGATCGCTCACCTCGGCGTTGGAGAAGTAACGGACCCCGCGCTCGATCGTGCCGTTACTGATCCGCATCAGCACGCGATCGATGATCGAATAGTGGTATTCGGGCTCGCCCGCCCCGTCGTTGACCCGTTCACGATCGAGAAACTCGAAGTAGCTCCGCTCTTCGGATTCGATGGGCGCCTGCCATGATTGGGCCTTGCCGAGCACCCGCTCCCGAATCCACGAGTCGATCACGCGACAGTAGACGCCGGTGTCGAACAACATGAGCTGATGGCCCCCACCGGGCATCATGAAGAAATCCTTGGTCCCGCCGATCCGTTCGAAGCAGGATCGGCAGTGCTCGACACCGACGATTTCGTCGTGCTCGCCGCAGGCGATCAGGACGGGTTTGGTGTTGGCGGCGGCGGGTTTTGGCGGCACATAGTTGAACACCGAGTGATAGCTCTTGAACCCGTACGACCAGACGTACAGCGGGTCCTTCTTCTTGATGCCCAGCAGTCCGGGGTCTTCCTGGTAGGCGGCCTTGAAGTCGATGACCCGCCGCAGCGGGACCCGCAGCCGATCGCCGACCTTCTCCGCCGCGAATTTCGCGAGCCGTGACCGGAAGAGCCGGATCGGCAGACTCATTGGCGCCTCGTGGTTGAGCAGGATGTTCATGCACACCCCAGCGGCCACGGCCGGGCACGCGTCGAGAGCGTGGAATGCGACTTCCCCGCCCTGGCTGGCGCCGTGCACGACGACGGGCAGGGACGTGCGCCGTGCGGCGTAATCGGTGACCGCCCTGGTGTCTTCGAGGAAGGCTTCGAAACTGAACACACCCGGCTCGCCCTCGGTGCGGCCGTGCCCGGTCAAATCGAAGGAATAGACCGCCGCGCGGTAGTGGCGGCGCATGTGCTCGGCGAACGCGTCGTAACTCTCGCTGTTGCCGGCGGTGCCGTGCACCAGCACCAGCACATAGTCGGCCTTCTCGTTGTCGTAGCGGCGCACGAAGATTCGTTTGCCTCCCGAGCCGGTCACCGCGTCTTCGACCATCGGCGGCACTGCCTGAATGGTGGTGTTCATCAGCTCGTCGAATCCAATCTCTCGGTGAAGCGGGCGGCGATCATCTCGGCGAAGGCGTCGAAGTCGGCGCGGAAGCCTGAAGTGTCGGCGACGAACGGGCGCTGCATCGACATGCCGAGCAGCACGATTTCGCAGAGACGCACCGCCTCGTCGATCGACCGCTGCGGCGCCTGGTCACCGGCGATGGTGCGCAGCAGCTCACCCAACTGCCGCCGCTGGGTATCGCGATAGTCGACATACGCGGTCCGCAGGAACTCGTTGTGGTTGGCCGCCGCGGCGAACTCGACCATGAACGTGACCGCGTCGATGTCGTCGATGAACAGCGTGTACAGCAGGCCGGCCGCCTCGCCGAGGCCATCCCGCACGGGCGGTCCCTGCGACAACCGGGCCGCCGCCGCGGCGAACATATTCTTGGCCATGTCGTCGATGGCCGCCTGGAAGAGCTTTTCCTTGGTCTCGAAGTGGTAGTGCAGCAGGGTCTGCGAAACGCCGGCCTTCGCCGAGATCAGCTTCATCGAGGACTTCTCGTAGCCGTACGCACAGAAGCAGCGCATCGTCGTCTGCAGGATGCGCTGCCGGGTGTCACCGGCGGTTTCCCCAGTCTTCGAAATCGCTTCGGTCAACCTCGACTCGTCTCGTCGCTTCCGAATAAAGTTACTGCCTGATCGATCAGTCAGGCAAGGACCAGCGCGATACTCTTTGAAGTGATGCGACCAAAAATCACGTTGACCTTCGACAACGGCCCGACCCCCGGTGTCACGGATCGGGTCCTCGATGCCCTCGCTCAGCGTCAGATGTCCGCCATCTTCTTCGTCGTCGGTGAGAGGGTTTGCTCCCCGACGGGACGCCGGCTGATCGAGCGCGCGGTGAGCGAGGGCCACCGGATCGGCAATCACTCCTTCACCCACGGCCGACCCCTTGGCGAGCTCTCCGCGGCGGAGACCCTTCACGAAATCGGCAGCACGCAAGAGATTTTGGACGAGTTCAACGATGCCGATCGCTACTTCAGGCCGTGGGGAACCGAGGGCGCGCTCGAACGACGCTGCCTGAACCAGACGGCGGTCGACTACCTCATCGCGGAGAAGTACACCTGCGTCCTGTGGAACAGCGTCCCGCGCGACTGGGACGACCCCAGCGGATGGGTCGACCGGGCGCTCGCCGATACCCGTAACCATGAGCACACCGCGGTCGTACTGCACGACCTGCCCACCGGCGCGATGGAGCGACTACCGAGATTCCTCGATGAGCTCGGCGATTCCGGCGTAGAGGTCACCACCGACCTCCCCGACGGCTGCGTGCCGATCGTGCGCGGCCGGATGCGAACCCCCATCGATCACCTCACGGCGGCGATAAGGTGAACCGGAGGGAGGCCCAATGAGCGACATGACGGCGCGGTTCTCCGAGATCGTCGGCGAGCACAACCTGCTGACCGGCGACGCGATCCCCGAGGACTACTGGCACGACGAGGTGTTGACCAAGCCGCCGCAACGGCCGGCATATGTGGCCAAACCCGCTTCAGCGGAAGCAGTTTCGCAATTGTTGAAGGCCGCCTCGGACAACGGCGTTCCGGTGACGGCCCGCGGATCCGGCACCGGCCTGTCGGGCGCGGCCATCCCCCGCGCCGACGGACTGGTGATCTCCTTCGAGCGCATGAACGCCGTCCTCGAGGTCGACACCACCAACCAGGTCGCCGTCGTCCAACCCGGCGTCACGCTGACCGAACTGGACGTCGCGACCGCCGACAGCGGCCTGCGCTACATGGTCCACCCGGGCGAGCTGTCGTCCAGCGTCGGCGGAAACGTCGGCACCAACGCCGGCGGCATGAACGCGGTGAAGTACGGGATCGCGCGGAACAACGTGGTCGGGTTGCAGGCGGCGCTGCCGACCGGCGAACTCATCCGCACCGGCGGCAAGATCGCCAAGATCTCCACCGGCTACGACCTGACCCAGCTCATCGTCGGATCCGAGGGCACCCTGGCCCTGGCCACCGAGGTGACCGTCAAGCTGCATCCGCGGCTCGACCACAACGCCGCCGTGCTCGCCCCGTTCGCCGACTTTGACCAGATCATGGCCGCGGTGCCCAAGGTGGCGGGAAGCGGCCTCGCGCCCTACATCCTGGAGTACATCGACAACGTGACGATGGCGGCGCTCGTTTACACCCAGAACCTGGAGCTTGGTGTCCCCGACAACGTCCGCGACAGCTGCGACGCCTATCTGGTTGTGGCCCTTGAGAACCGGACCGCCGAGCGGCTGGACGAGGACGTCGAGACGGTCGGCGAGCTGCTCTCCGAGTTGGGCGCAGTGGATGCCTATGTGCTGGAAGGGGGTGCGGCGCGCAAGCTGATCGAGGCGCGGGAGAAGGCGTTCTGGACGCTGAAGGCCGTCGGGGCCGACGACCTGATCGACACCGTGGTGCCACGCGGCGCGATGCCGAAGTTCCTGTCCGCCGCGCGCGGCATGGCGGCGGCCGCCGGGGGTGCCGCGGCGGGCTGTGGTCACGCCGGCGACGGCAACGTACACCTGGCCATCTTCTGCAAGGACCCGGACACGCGCAAGCAGCTCATGACCGACATCTTCGCGCTGGCAATGGAATTGGGTGGCGCCATCTCGGGCGAACACGGCTTGGGCCGCGCCAAGACCCCGTACTTTCTCGAGTTGGAAGACCCGGTCAAGGTCGACCTGATGCGCCGCATCAAGCGCAGCTTCGACCCGGCCGGCATCCTCAATCCGGACGTGGTCTTTGCCACCGAAGCGCTCAGCCGACAACCGGAAAGTGGCGTTGAGCGGCAAGAGCTTTGAGCCCCTTCTGCATCACCCCGCGCACATGCGCGTCGAGCCTGTTGATGTCGGACGCATCAGCGAATTTGGCAATGTCGATGGGAGACAACACCTCGGTGACGATCTTGGTGGGCAGCGGCAAGTTCACCGGCGCGACCACGCTGAGCCCGAACGGGAAACCGATGGTGATCGGCAAGATGTCCGTTCGGAACAGCTTGCGCTCCAGCTTGGTGAGCCGAAGCGCTCGTATCAGCCATCTGCCACGGCTCAAGAAGAACTGGCTTTCCTGTCCGCCGATGGAGACGGCGGGAACGATCGGGACATTCGCCTCGATGGCCGTGGTGACGTAACCGGTTCGTCCGTCGAAGTCGATGGTGTTCTCCCGCAGCGTCGGCCGGTAGACATCGAAGTCGCCGCCCGGATAGACCAACACGATGGCACCGGCGGCCAGTGCCTCGGCGGCGTTCTCGCGCGTCGCCCGGATCACCCCGGTGCGCCGCAGGAAATCACCGGCCGGTCCGGCGAAGATGGTGTCGAAACCAAGAGAGTAGAGCGGGCGGTCGTAGCCGTACTTGTCGTAATAGTCGACGGCGAACACCGGCAGATCGAACGTCGTGAGGCCGCCGGAATGGTTACCCACCACGAGCGCCGGTCCCGACGGGATGTTGTCCAGGCCGCGCACTTCGGAACGGAAATACCGTTTGACGATCGGGCGGGTCAGCGCGACGACGTGCTCGGTCAGACCGGGGTCCCATTTATCGACGTCGGTCGAGGCGTTGGGGTTGTGACTCATGTCTATGGCCTCAGATGAGCTGATGCTACGCCCGCCGATCTGAGACGACATCGTTTCGCCGCCCGGCTCTCCGCCGCCGAATTGCGGGGATATGCCGATGTGCCCGCCTCTAAGCGACAACGGCGGGGCTCGGCGCCCAGCGCCGCGAGTTGTCGCTATGAGGCGGGCACTTCGGGTGCCGCTTTTTCCAGAGGCGCCTGTGGCTCCTGTGACTTAGGTGCCCACGGAAAGCGCCTGTCAGCGTTCAAGTGTGAATACGACGTCGTAGAGGAGCGATTGGGAAGCGACGCAAGCCTCGTCGACCACAAGCCGGCGATTCAGAAGGATATGCCAATGTGCCCGCCTCTAAGCGACAACGGCGGCCTCGGCGCCCAGCGCCGCGAGTTGTCGCTATGAGGCGGGCACTTTGGGTGCCGCTTTTTCCAGAGGCGCCTGTGGCTCCTGTGACTTAGGCGACGGCTCACATCCCGAAGTGCGCGCACCGCACCGCCGCAACGGCTTCCGGCGGCCCGGTCACTTCGACGTCCGCCGCGCCTTGCCTGCCAAAGAGATACAGCAGCAGCTCCCCCGGTTCGCCGCGAAGCAGCGCCACCGCCGAACCAGGCCGCACCGTCACTCGCGAGCCGGCCCACTCCACGGCGAGCCCGCTACCAGAAAGCCGCCGACTCAGAAAACGCCCGCCGCGGCATACGTTGCGCCACAACGCCGCGTCCATGTCGGACGCCAAACAACGCGGCCCCAATCCCTGAGCCCTGCGCACGTCCTCGTGGTGCACGAAGAACTCGTTGAGATTGGCCAGCGCGCGTACCCATCCGATGCGGAAGAGCCCGACGGGCGGGCCGGACCGGATCCGCGCGACGAGCCACCCGAAATCGTGGCGGGCCATCGCGACCCGGCGCCGCTCGGCGAACCGTTGGAAGGGGCCCGACAGGACGAGGCAAGGTCCCGCCACGACATCGCGCTCTCGCAGCACCAGATGGGCGGCGAGATCGCGACACGTCCAGCCCTCGATCAGCGTGCGGGCGGACGGCCCGAGCTCGGCGAAAAGGTCACACAGCGCGGACCGCTCCCGCGCGTCCAGCGTCGGCCCAGACACCACCGCAGGCTACTGCAATCCCGCTGCGCGCCAGACCAAT
This sequence comes from Mycobacterium sp. 852002-51613_SCH5001154, assembly GCF_001667425.1. Classification (NCBI taxonomy): domain Bacteria; kingdom Bacillati; phylum Actinomycetota; class Actinomycetes; order Mycobacteriales; family Mycobacteriaceae; genus Mycobacterium; species Mycobacterium sp. 852002-51613_SCH5001154. Next base: position 26,512 of record NZ_LZII01000056.1, read on the forward strand.
AAACGTGAACGGGCACACACAACCAACGGTTGTGTCCTCACAACGGCGCGACCTCTACCAGCCGCCGCCTAGCCACGGCACTATGAAGCCATGAGACGTGGGCGCAACGGAGCGCCTGCGCTCACCTCTGACTGACAACATCATCGCGTCGATGCCCTGGCCAGCAGCCCTGCAGCCCACGCACCGCGAAGGAGCACACCACATGACCACAGCACGTCCCGCCAAGACCCGCAGCGAGGGCCAGTGGGCGCTGGGTGATCGCGAACCGCTCAACGACACCGAGAAGATCAAGAATGACGACGCGCCGCTGAACGTGCGCGACCGCATCGTCAACGTCTACGCCAACCAGGGCTTCGACAGCATCGATCACTCCGATCTGCGCGGGCGCTTCCGCTGGATGGGCCTGTACACGCAACGCGAACAGGGCTACGACGGCAGCTGGACCGGCGACGACAACACCGACAAGATCGAAGCCAAGTACTTCATGATGCGGGTCCGCACCGACGGCAAACCGCTCACGGCGCACTCGATGCGCACCCTGGGTCAGATCTCGACCGAATTCGCCCGCGACACCGCCGACATCAGCGACCGGGAAAACGTGCAACTGCACTGGATCCGCATCGAGGACGTTCCCGAAATCTGGCGGCGGCTCGACTCGGTCGGCCTGCAGACCACCGAGGCGTGCGGCGACTGCCCGCGTGGCATCCACGGTTCGCCGCTGGCCGGCGACTCGCTCGACGAGGTGCTCGATCCCTCCCCCGCGATCGACGAGATCGTCCGGCGCTCCATGGGCAATCCCGAGTACGCGAACCTGCCGCGCAAGTACAAGACCGCGGTCTCGGGCCTGCAGGATGTCTCCCACGAAACTCACGACGTCGCGTTCGTCGGCGTCAACCACCCCGAGCACGGCCCCGGCCTGGATCTGTGGGTGGGCGGCGGATTGTCGACCAACCCGATGCTGGCCCAGCGGGTCGGAGTGTGGATTCCCCTCGACGAGGTGCCCGACGTCTGGGAGGCCGTCACCCAGGTGTTCCGCGACTACGGCTACCGGCGGATGCGCGCCAAGGCGCGGCTGAAGTTCCTGATCAAGGATTGGGGCGTCGAAAAGTTCCGCGAGGTCCTCGAAACCGAGTACCTGAACCGTCGGCTCATCGACGGCCCGGCCCCCGCGCCGGTCAAGCAGACCATCGACCACGTCGGCGTGCAGAAGATCAAGAACGGGCTCAACGCGATTGGCGTCGCCCCGATCGCCGGACGCGTCTCCGGCGCCACCCTGTCGGCCGTCGCCGACCTGATGGAAAAGGTCGGCTCCGACCGGGCCCGACTGACCCCGTTCCAGAAACTGGTCATCCTCGACGTCCCCGACGCCTTGGTCGACGAGACCGTCGTCGCGCTCGACGCCCTGGGCCTGCCGTCGCGGCCGTCGTCGTGGCGCAAGAACACCATGGCCTGCACCGGCATCGAGTTCTGCAAGCTGTCCTTCGCCGAAACCCGCGTGCGCACACAGACTTTGGTGCCCGAACTGGAGCAGCGGCTGGCCGACGTCAACTCAGAGCTCGACGTGCCGATCAGCGTCCACCTCAACGGCTGCCCGAACTCGTGCGCGCGAATTCAGGTCGCCGACATCGGCTTCAAGGGCCAGTGGATCGACGACGGCGAAGGCAATTCCGTCGAGGGCTTCCAGGTCCACCTGGGCGGCGGCCTGGGCGAGGCCAGCGGGTTCGGCCGAAAGCTGCGCCAGCACAAGGTGACCAGCGACGAGCTCGGCGACTACATCGACCGGGTGACCCGCAAATTCCTCGAAGGCCGCGACGGCGGCGAAACTTTCGCGTCCTGGGCGCTGCGCGCCGACGAGGCCGACCTGCGATAGGAGTTGAGGACCCCGCCATGGTGGCGATGAACTTCACCAAGGAGCAGCTGCGTGAGCTGGCCGAGCGCGGTGCTTCCGAGATGGAGGGCGCCGGCGCCGTCGACATCCTGCGCTGGACCGACGAGCATTTCGGCGGCGTCGACGGTCCCCGCGGCTGGGCCAACTGCAAGTACGTGGTGGCCGCCAACATGCAAGACGCGGTGATGGTTTCGCTCGCCTCGGACGTGCGACCGGGCGTGCCGGTGCTGTTCCTGGACACCGGCTACCACTTCGCCGAAACCATCGGCACCCGCGACGCGGTCGAGTCCGTCTACGACATCCACCTGCTCAACGTCGAACCCGAACACACCGTCGCCGAGCAGGACGAGCTGCTGGGCAAGGACCTGTTCGCCCGCGACCCCAACGAATGCTGCCGGCTGCGCAAGGTCATCCCCCTGCGCCGCGCGCTGCGCGGTTACGCGGCGTGGGTCAGCGGGTTGCGCCGGGTGGAGGCCGCCACCCGCGCCACCGCCCCGCTGATCAGCTTCGACGAGTCGTTCGAACTGATCAAGGTCAACCCCATCGCGGCCTGGACCGACGACGACGTCCAGGACTACATCGAGCGGAACAACGTCCTGGTCAATCCGCTTGTCGAGGAGGGCTACCCGTCCATCGGCTGTGCCCCCTGCACCGCCAAGCCGGCCGAGGGTGACGATCCTCGCAGCGGCCGCTGGCGGGGACGAAACAAGGTCGAATGCGGGTTGCACGCATCATGAGCACACTCGTACTCACCGCCCACGGCAGCCGGGACCCACGGTCGGGCGCCAACGCGCAGGCCGTCGCCAACCGGCTGGCCGGCATGCGCCCCGACCTCGACGTGCGGCTGGCGTTCCTGGAGCTCAACGAGCCGAACTTCGCCGACGTGCTGGCCGGCCTGCCGGACAGCCGCCGCGCGGTGGTGGCCCCCTTCCTGCTGGCCAGCGCCTACCACGCGCGCCTGGACATCCCGAAGCAGATCGCGAAAGCCGGAGCCCACGGCATCCGCCAGGCCGACGTGCTCGGCGAGGACGACCGGCTGGTGTCGGTACTGCGCGAACGCCTGGCCGAGGTCGGGGTCTCCCCGGACGACGACGACCTCGGCGTGATGGTGGTCGCGATCGGCTCGTCCAACGCCGCGGCGAACGCGCGCACATCGAAGGTGGCGTCCCGGTTGGCCGTCGGAACCCGATGGGCCGCTGCGACGACGGCGTTTGCCACCCGGCCCGAGGCCTCGGTGCAACGCGCCGCCGGCCACCTGCGCCGCCGCGGCGCGCGCCGACTCGTCATCGCGCCCTGGTTCCTGGCGCCGGGGCTGCTCACCGACGGCGTCTCAACCTATGCGCGGGACAACGGTATTCCGATGGGCGCGCCGCTGGGCGCCCACCCGCTGGTGGCCGAGACCCTGCTCGACCGCTACGACGAGGCGTTGGAAGCCGACGCGGCAGCCTAGCGGCTGTTGATGTGGCTCAACAGATCTCGAACCGCCCCGGCCGGCGGCGTGCGCCCGCCCACCCAGATCGCGCGAAACTTGCGCCTTAAGTCCAGTTTCGGAATAGTGACCGCGCTCAGCCGCCCGACCACCAGGTCGTCGGCCACCGCCAACTTGCTCATGGCCGCCGGTCCCGCACCGGCGAGCACGGCCGCGCGCATCGCCGCCGCCGACGTCAGCTCCAATACCGGCGGCGCTTGCTCCATGTCGTCGCCCAGCACCTGACGCAACGCCACCGTCAGCGAATCGCGGATGCCCGAATGGGGTTCGCGGGCAACCAGCGGCGTCTCCGCGAGTTCGCGAGCGGTCACCCCCCGCGCCCGTCGCGTCCACTTATGGCCCGGCGGCACCACGATCACCAGTTCGTCCTGACCCACCACACAAGTGCCCAACCTCTTTGGTGTGCCCGGGTTTTCGACAAACCCGAGATCCGCGCTGCCGTCGCGGACCGCGGCGATCGCGTGCTCGCTATTGGTCGCGGTCAAACTCACCTGCGGGGCAACGACGCCGCGCCGCGTCGCCTCGGTCTGTAGGGACAGCAGCCAATGCGGCATCAGCTGCTCGGAGATCGTCTGGCTGGCCGCAACCCGGATCCGCTCGCGGCCCTCCTTGCGCAGCGATCCCATGCCCGCGTCAAGCTCGGTGGCGACCTCCAGCAACCGCCTCGCCCAGTCCGCGACGATCAGGCCCGCCGGCGTCAGCTGCGAGCCGCGCGTCGTTCGCACCGCCAGCGTCACACCGATCTGGGCCTCCATCGACGCGAGCCGTCGCGAGATGGCCTGCTGGGTCAGCCCGAGTTCGCGCGCGGCGCGGCCCAGGCTGCCGGTCTCGGCGATCGCCAAGAACACCTCGAACGAGGCGAGCTCGGGCATTCGCGGGCTGAGCGGCATGGCTGATCACATCACAATCAATTCGTGTGACACAACGATAGCTTGTGACTCCACAACGCCGGGACCTCTACTCGCGCCGGGTTGCGGCGAGAACCATGGGCTTATGGCCTACGTGATCGCCGAGCCCTGCGTCGACATCAAAGACAAGGCGTGCATCGAGGAATGTCCCGTCGACTGCATCTACGAGGGCACGCGGATGCTCTACATCCACCCCGACGAGTGCGTCGACTGCGGCGCGTGTGAGCCGGTGTGCCCGTTGAGTCCATCTACTACGAGGACGACCTGCCCGGCGAATACGGCGAGTACACCCAGATCAACGCCGACTTCTTCACCGAGCTCGGCTCGCCCGGCGGCGCGTCGAAGATCGGACTGACCGAGAACGATCCCGCCGCGGTCAAGAACCTCGAGAGCCGGGCAGAAGCCACGTAGGGCATTTCGTAAGGTGAGCGGATGCGGACAGCTCGAATCATCCACGTCATCCGGCAGATAGGGTCGCTGATCGTCACGGCGGTGACCGCGGTGTCCACGCTCAACGCCTACCGGCCGCTGGCGCGCAGCGGCTACCTATCGCTCTTCTCGTTTATGTTCGGGCTGGTCGTCACCGAGTTGCCGTTGCAGACCCTGGTCAGCCAGCTCGGCGGTCTGGCGTTGACCGCTCGCCGACTCACGCCCCCGGTGCGCATCGCGGCGTGGGCGGTGGCAACCGTGTCCGCGATGGGCTTGCTGAACTTCAGCCGCGCCGGGCATAAGGCCAACGTGCCGCTGACCCAGGCGTTGGACGAGGGCCTGGGCGCCGCTCGTCGCACCGAGTCGGGGGACCTGTGGCGCCGGCCGGCCGGCGGCGGGACCGCCAAGACGCCGGGGCTGCTGCGGATGATGCGGATTTATCGCGACTACGCCCATGACTCCAACATCAGCTACGGCGAATTCGGCAGCGCCAATTACCTGGACATCTGGCGCCGTCCGGATCTCGACCCGATGGGCAAGGCGCCGGTGCTCTTCCAGATCCCGGGTGGCGCCTGGACGACGGGAAACAAACGCGGACAAGCCCATCCGCTGATGAGCCACCTCGCGGAGTTGGGCTGGGTCTGTGTGGCGATCAACTACCGGCACAGCCCGCGCAACACCTGGCCCGACCACATCATCGACGTCAAGCGCGCCCTGGCGTGGGTCAAGGCGCACATCGCCGAGTACGGCGGCGACCCCGAATTCATCGCCATCACCGGCGGTTCGGCCGGCGGCCACCTGTCTTCGCTGGCCGCTCTCACTCCCAATGACCCGCAATTCCAGCCCGGCTTCGAAGACGCCGACACCCGAGTGCAGGCGGCCGTGCCGTTCTACGGCGTCTACGACTTCACGCGATTCAACGACGCGATGCACCCGATGATGCCCGCCCTGCTCGTCAAATCGGTTGTCAAGCAACGGCCTTCGACGAACATGCAGCCCTTCATCGCCGCGTCGCCGGTCAACCACGTTTCGGCGGACGCTCCCCCGTTCTTCGTCTTGCACGGCCGCAACGACTCGCTGGTTCCCGTCGAGCAGGCGCGTGGATTCGTCGAGCGGCTGCGGCAGGCGAGCAACCAGCCCGTCGTGTACGCCGAATTGCCGTTCACCCAGCACGCTTTCGACATCTTCGGTTCGGCGCGCGCGGTGCACAGCGCGGTCGCCGTCGAACAGTTCCTGGCCGAGGTCTATGCGACGCGCCGCCAGGCCAACGTGGCCTAACCGCCCAGCATTTGGGCCACCACGCCGGCGATGATGGCCTCCGGGTCCTGCTCGATGCCCACGCTGAGCAACTCGCCACCGATCGCGAGCGACGCGACGCCGTGCACCAGCGACCACAGCGGCGCGGCGAGTTCACGCGGGTCTTGACCGCCGGCGATGCCCGCCTGTTGGCACGTCACGATCGCGTCGAGCAGGTCGCCGAACGCCTGCTCGCCGGCGACGGCCAGGTCGGGATGGTCGGCCTTGGAGAGCTCGGCGCCGAACATCACCCGGTAGTGATCCGGGTGGGCGACGGCCCAGCGCACATACGCGCGGCCGAGTTCGACCACCCGGTCCTTCGGGTCGGGCGCGACGTCGGCGGCCGCGGCCAGTTCGGCGTGGAGGTCGCGAAAGCCCTGTTCGGCCACGGTCGCTAGCAGCGCGGCCTTGTCGGCGAAGTGCCGGTACGGGGCGGCGGCGCTGACGCCCGCGCGTCGTGCCGCCTCGGTCAGCGTGAAGCCCTTCGGCCCCTTCTCGGCCACCAGCGACAAAGCGGCGCTGCTCAGGGCGCGTTTGAGGTCGCCATGGTGATAGCTGTCCCGACGCGCCACAACTTTCCGCTCCCGTGCCATGTTGACGATATTAACATTAGGGACTATGTTAAAGCCATTCACATCTTTGGAAGGGGATGAAATGGACCAGCAACTCATGACCCCCCGCGCCGGCGACCGCGACCGGGAGAGGGCGGCAGAACGCCTCGGCCAGGCATTCGCGCAGGGCTACCTGCAACTGGATGAATACGAGCAACGGCTGCAGGCCGTGTTCGGCACGCACACCACCGAGAAACTCACCCAGCTCCTCGCCGACCTGCCGCTCGAGCGGATCCGGCGCGCGGACCCGCGCCGCCGCGCCGCCCGCGTCAAGGCCGCCCGCCGTGGCGTGCGCCTTCACCTCGCGGCCTACCTGGCGATGACCGTCATCGTGCTCGCCGTGTGGGCGGCCGTCGCCGCGACCACCGGCGCCACCTACTTCTGGCCGATCTGGCCCATCCTCGGCGCCGGCATCGGCCTTGTCAGCCACGCCCTGGGCATTCACCCCGCCGTCAAAACTCCTGCGAAGTAAGGGGTCAGCCATGTCATGGGCAGTCATCACCGGCGCCAGCTCCGGGCTGGGCGCAATTTTCGCCGACCAGCTGGCGCAGCGGGGCATGTCGTTACTGCTCGCCGGGCGTGACGAAGCACGGCTGAGTGCGGTGGCCCAGCGGGTCGACCAGCAAGTCGAACTGGCAGTCGGCGATCTTGGCACACAGGCCGGCGTCGATGCCCTCGTCGCCCGCCTGGACGGACGGGAGGTCGCCGTGCTGGTCAACAACGCCGGCTTCGGCACCTACGGTCCGTTCGCCGAGCTCGACGCCGAGCGTGAGCGCGAGCTGGTCGCAGTCAACGTCGACGCGCTGGTGCGGCTGAGCCACGCGGTGCTTCCCGGCATGCTGGCCCGCGGCCGGGGCGGCATCTTGAATGTCGCGTCCACCATCGCGTTTCAGCCCGGGCCGTATCAGGCCACCTATGGCGCGACCAAGGCGTTCGTGTTGTCACTGAGCCAAGCGCTGTGGGCGGAGACTCGCGGTTCGGGGGTCACCGTCACGGCGTTGTGCCCCGGACCCACCCGGACTGGGTTCGTCGATGCGCTGGGATCGGACGTCTCGCACACCGCGATCTATCGCCGACTCGCGGCGCCCGAGCCCGTCGTGGCCGCCGGGCTGCGCGCCCTGGACCGGGGCCGCGCCGTCGTCGTGCCCGGGTGGCGCTATCGGCTGATGACGACGAGCACACGATTGATGCCCGGGTGGGTCTCGTCGCTTGTCAGCGCACGGATGCTGCGGCCGGCCGCGTGACGGAAACCCTTGTGCCGCAGGCTATGTCTTGGGACGCACGCCGGCCGCGCGGTACACGAAAACCGGCTGGACCGGATAACGCAGCGTCGTCGTTGGCAGTGTCTCCAGCACCTCGTCGGGGATGGTCTTCTTGTAGTTGAGGCTCATCGACCCGCTGAAGGCGGGGTCGACACCGTGCAGGTCGATTTCCAGCTTCAGCCCTTTGCCGGTGATGGTGGCCCGGGCCGGCCCCTTGCCGCTGTCCCAGGTGCAGTCGATCGATCGCAGGTTGGCGTCCCCGCGCGCGGGAAGAGTGGCGACGATCCGGGCGGACGTGAACGCGAAGGCGCCCGTGTAGCGGGATACGCCGGAAGCCGAATAGACCCCCGGCACGTGGCCGCCGAAGTGCCGGCTCACCCCGACCTTCCCGGCGCTGAAGATGATGCCCTCGGCTTCGAGCTCGTCGCGCAGCGCCGCGGGCAGTTTGCCGATTTCGGACAAATTACGGAGAAAGCCGAACACGCACCAGACCGTAGCGCGACGTCTGACCGGTGCGCACTCGTTTGCCAGAGAGCTTTACTGCACCGTGACGTCGGCCGTATAGGTGCACGCCGGTTTGGAATCCTTTTCGACGAAGCTGGTGTAGGACGTGCCGATCGTCGTGGTCCCCGGCTTCAACGCGGTGAACTTCCACACCTCGGTGCCGGGCGCCCCCAACGCATCGGAACTCGGCGGCACGAACTCGTGGCTGGTTTGCTTGAGGATTCCCGGATCGCCGACCTTCATCTCCGGCGCCCACCGGTACGGGGTCGTGTAATTCGAGCCCAACTTCACGATCAGCGTGTTGCCGGCAGTCAAGGTCATGCTCTGCTTGATGACGTCCTGGGTGAGCACGTCGGTCATGGGCACCTGGAGCGTCTTGGTCGACGGCGGGTTTCTGGATGCGAAGTGGCAGCCCACCACCGTTGACGAAACGAGCACGGCGACTGCTATCAGCAGCCTCATCCTCACAAGATTCATCGCCTCCATTATGGCGGGAAGCCTGATGCCGAGATCGGTCCGTACGGCCGGAAGCTTGATGCCCAGGTCGGAGTGCCAAGCGAAGCCAGGCCGGCCGACTCGCGACGAGTCCGACCACTGCCTCCACGAACGTAAGAAACCACAGTCCGGCCCGAAGGGCGGAGCCGGTCAGCCGGGCAGTCATCGCGACGCTTTGCGCGGACGGTGCGGCAGGTAAGCGCGGATCGCGTCGTGGTAGGGCAATTGGCCCGCGTCGACCTGTTCTTGGAGGTACTGCTCGAAAGTGATCGCGCCAGCTTCGTGCTCCGGGGTCAGCAGGGCGCCGGCGCGCAACCCACCAAAAACCTTGCCGGGCAACCGGATCGGGACGATGCGTCGACGTTTACCCACGATCGCCAGGTAGCTGCGGGCAAGGTCTTGGAGTGCACGCGCCTGCGGGCCGCCGAAATCCGGCGCACGTCCGATCGGCTCGCCGAGCGCCAACCGGGCCAACCGCTCGCCCACGTCGCGCACGTCGACCGGTTGGAACTTCAAGTCCGACGGCAGGAGCACGACCGGCGGTTTCGCGAGCATGCGCAGTATGACGGCGATCAGATCGTGGAACTGGGTCGCCCGCTGCACCGTCCACGGCAGGCCCGACTCAGCGATCGTGCGTTCGTTGGCGAGCATCATGCGGTACAGGGCGAATGGGACGCGGTCGATTCCGACGATGGAGACGTAAACCAGATGCGGTGCGCCCGCCCGTTTCGCTGCAGCGACCAGGTGCTCGGTGGGATAGACGCAGTGCACGATCGTGTCGACGCCGTCGACGGCCGCGTCGAGCCCGTCGCCGGTTCGCACGTCGCCCACGACATGCTCGACGTCGGTGCGCTGGTGCCGCCGTCGTCCGCGGCTCAGAACGCGGACGTCCTTGCCGGCGGCCGTCAGGTGGTCGACGACGATGCGACCCACGGTGCCGGTGCCGCCTGTGATCAGTACTCGGTTGGTCATACCTTTATGAACCGGGCAGACCCGCCGGATGTGACAACTGCTCGGCGAGGAACCGCAATTTGTCGGGGTTTGCCATCGCCCGCAGGGCTGCGATCTGGTCGCCGATGATCTCGAAAGACAGCACCCCGGTCAGCGTTTCGCCGTCGAACGCCAGGATCGCCGGCTCGCCGTTGACGTCGGCGACGTCGAGGCGCAGCCCCAGCCGCGGGACGTTCCTGCCGAACCCGCGGGCCACATAGGACGCCACGCGGTCGCGGCCCGAGATCACCCGCCGCGCGGCCGCCACCTTGCCGCCCCCGTCGGCCGTCGAGGTCACGTTGTCGGTGAGGATCTCGACGAGTCCGGCGACGTCGCCGGCACTTGCGGCGCTGAAGAAGCGGTCGACCAGGCGTCGCCACTGCGCCCGATCGGGTTGGAAACGCGGCCGCGGTTCGCCGAGGCGCTGCCGCGCTCGCCGGTACAGCTGGCGGGCGTTGGCCTCGGACGTCTGCAAGATCTCGGCGATCTCGAAGTGGCTGTAGGCGAATGCTTCTCGGAGTACGAACGCCGCGCGCTCGGTAGGGCTGAGGTGCTCCATCAGGCTCAGCAGCGCGATCGAAACGGACTCGCGTTGTTCGGCGGTATCCAACGGGCCGAGTGTGCGGTCGTCGGTGAGGACCGGCTCCGGAAGCCACGGCCCCGGATAGACCTCTCGACGGGCGCGCGCCGAAGTGAGCCGGTTGAGACAGAGGTTCGTGACTGCCTTGGTGAGCCACGCCGGCAGCGACTCGATCGCCTCCGCATCCGCGGTGTGCAGTCGCAGGTAAGCATCCTGGACCGCATCTTCGGCCTCGCTCGCCGAACCCAGCAGCCGATACGCCAACCAGAACAGGCGCGGCCGCTGAGATTCGAAGGCCCCGGCGACGTCGCTCACGCCACCAACACTGCCACGTTTCGGGGGCGCGTTTGCTGCGGGTCCGGTAGCTTCTGGGCATGTTTGGCATCATCCGGCCCTGTCGTCATCAGCTCGGCGGCCAGCTGGCGGCGGCCTGGACAGCCCAGTTGTGCGGATTGTGTCTGGCGCTTCGGGACGATTACGGCCAGACCGCCCGCATCGCCACCAACTACGACGGGTTGGTGGTTTCGTTGCTGGTCGAGGCGCAGTCGGCGGGGCCGCCGGCCCGCCGCACGGCCGGGCGCTGCCCGTTGCGCGGGATGCGCCGCGCCGACGTCGCCACCGGTGACTGTGTGCGGCTGGCGGCCGTCGTGTCGTTGGCGCTGGCCGCGGCGCGGGTCCGTGACCACGTCGACGACCGCGAGGGCGTGGTCGGCGTGGCCGGTGTGCGGCCGGCGGCGCGCCGCATCGCCGAACGCTGGGTGCGCCAGGGCATCGGCGCCGGTCACACCCTTGGCTTCGACACCGGCGTGCTCGTCGCCGCCATGGACCGGCAAGCCGCCCTCGAATCTCAGGCCCGCCCGGGTAGCTCGCTGTTGCTGGTGACCGAGCCCACCGAGACCGCCGTGGCCGAAGCGTTCGCGCACACCGCCGTGCTGGCCGGCCGCCCCGACAATGGGGTGCCGCTGCGCGAGGTCGGCCGGCTGTTCGGCCGGGTCGCGCACCTGCTCGATGCGGTCGAGGACTACCACGACGACGTCGCGCGAGGAAAATGGAACCCGTTGGCCGCCACCGCTACTCCCGTGGGGGCGGCGCGCACCCTGTGCGACGACGCGGTGTTGGGCATCGAGCTGGCGCTTGCCGACGTCTCGTTTGCCGACGGGCGGCTGGTCCATCGGCTGTTGACCGGCGAGGTGCGCCGGTCGATCAAGCGCACCTTCGCCCAGGCTGGTTTCAGCGCAGAAAGCGGAACACCACACGGCCAGCAGGAGCCCATCAACTTTGGCGACCAGCCGGCCCAGCCCGCTGCCGAAGGTGAAACACCCGGACGCAAGAAGCGCGGCGGCGACGGCACCGGATGCTGGTGCTGCTGCGATGGCTGCGATTGCTGCTGTGACTGCGACGACTGCTGCTGCGACTGCTCATGAGTTCGCAAGCATCACCCGACTCTCGGTTTTGATATCGCGGGCGCTATCGAGTTCGAGAGTCGCATAGTGCCCCGGAATCGGGGCCGAAGTGACAGATGTGACGGCGCTTTCCGCCCGAGCCCCGATCGGCGCGAAGCGCGCATGTCCGGCAGGATGGGCTGGTGTTTGGCCTCGTCCTGATCGTTGCGCTCGTCTCCACCGTTATCGTCGGGACGGTCCTCGGCCGGCGCTATCGCGTTGGTCCCCCGGTACTGCTCATCGTGCTCGGCACGTTGCTGGGCCTGATCCCCAGCTTGGCTCACGTGCACGTCAACGGGGAGATCGTGCTGTTGCTGTTCCTCCCGGCGATCCTCTACTGGGAGGGACTGAACACCAGCTTCCGGGAGATCCGAGCGAACGCGCGCATCATCGTGTTCCTCAGCGTCGCCCTGGTGATCGCGACGGCGGTGGCCGTGTCGTGGACGGCGCGGGCGCTGGGCATGGACTCCCACGCGGCGGCCGTGTTGGGCGCCGTGCTGTCCCCCACCGACGCCGCCGCCGTGGCCGGCTTGGCCAAGAAGTTGCCACGCCGATCGGTCACCGTGCTCAAGGCCGAGAGTCTCATCAACGACGGCACGGCCCTGGTCCTGTTTGCCGTCACGGTCCACGTCGCGATCGGCGGAGCGCAGATCACCCCGATCGACCTGGTTGGTCGTTTCGTCGGCTCCTACCTTGGCGGCATCGCCGCCGGACTTCTGGTCGGCGGAGCGGTCACGCTGCTGCGCAAGAGGCTTGACGCGCCCCAGGAGGAAGGGGCGCTCAGCCTGCTGACGCCGTTTGCCGCGTTCTTGCTGGCGCAGAGCATGGATTGCAGCGGGGTGGTCGCGGTCATGGTCGCGGCGTTGATGCTCGCCTACGCCGGGCCGGTGGTGATCCGCGCGCGATCCCGGCTGCAGGCCTACGCGTTCTGGGACAGCGCGACCTTCTTGCTCAACGGCTCGTTGTGGGTGTTCGTCGGCGTCCAGATACCGGGGGCGCTGCGCGGCATAGCCGGCGTGGACGGCGGGATTCGCCACGCCTTGTTCATCGCGCTCGCCGTCACCGCCGTGGTGATCCTGTCGCGCATCTTCTGGGGCGAGATCACCGTGTGGCTGATCCGGCTGATCGACCGCCGGGAAGCCCAGCGGGAACGGCGCGTCGACTGGCGTCAGCGTTTCGTCACCGCCTGGGCGGGGTTCCGCGGGGCGGTGTCGCTCGCCGCGGCGCTGGCGGTCCCGACGACCACACTCAGTGGCGCGCCATTCCCCGACCGCAGCCTGCTCATCTTCATCGTGGTCGTCGTCATCCTCGTGACGGTCCTCGTCCAGGGCACCACGCTGCCCGCGGTGGTGCGCTGGGCGAAGATGCCCGAAGACGTGGCCCACGCCGAGGAATTGCAACTGGCCCGCACCCGTGGCGCTCGAGCCGCCCTCGACTCCTTGCCGACGGTTGCCGACGAGGTCGGCATCAGCGACGACCTCCGCCGGCGGCTGCAGAAGGAATACGAAGAGAAGGCCGCGCTGGCCCTCGCCACCGAAAACGACTCGACGAACAGCCACCTCGTCAAGAAGAAGGATCTCGTCCGCCGGGTTCGGCTGGGCATGCTCGAACGCAAGCGCCGCGAGATCACCGCGCTGCGCAACGAGAACCTCATCGACGACATCGTCCTGCGCGAGCTGCAGAACGAGATGGACCTCGAGGAAGTGCAGCTGCTCGACGCCGCCGACGACGAGTAGGGCCCGTCGGTCGTCGACCGTACAGTCGGCTCCATGTTGCAGACGGTCGCGATCCGCGGCTATCGCTCGCTGCGTGAGGTCATCCTGCCGCTGAGTCGGCTGTCGGTGGTCACCGGCGCCAACGGCGCCGGCAAGTCCTCGCTGTACCGCGCGTTGCGGTTGCTGGCCGATTGCGGCCGCGGCGAGGTGATCGCCTCGCTCGCCCGCGAGGGTGGGCTGCAGTCCGCGCTGTGGGCCGGGCCCGAGGAGCTGAAGGGCGCCCGCCGGACCGGCAAGGTCGAGGGCACCGTGCGCACCCGGCCGGTATCGCTCGAATTAGGCTTCGCGTCAGACGATTTCGGCTATCTGGTCGACCTCGGCATGCCGCAGATGGCCGGGCCCAAGTCGGCCTTCGGCCGCGATCCCGAGATCAAGCGGGAAGCCTTGTTCGCCGGGCCGGTGCTGCGGGCCAGCGCGACGCTCGTGCGCCGAACCCGCGATTTCGCCGAGGTGAGCGCGGATTCGGGCCGCGGGTTCGACGAGTTGTCCCGCTCGTTGCCGACGTACCGCAGCGTGCTGGCCGAGTACGCCCACCCGCACGCGCTGCCCGAGCTTGCGGCCGTGCGTGAGCGGCTGCGTGGGTGGCGGTTCTACGACGGCTTCCGCGTCGACGCCGGGGCGCCGGCCCGGCACCCGCAGGTAGGGACGCGCACCCCGGTGCTCTCCGACGACGGCGGTGATTTGGCCGCGGCGATCCAGACGATCATCGAGGCGGGCTTCGACGACCTGAGCCGCGCCGTCGCCGACGCCTTCGACGGCGCCACGGTGTCGGTAGCCGTTCATGACGGGCTTTTCGATCTGCAGCTGCGGCAGCGCGGCATGCTGCGCCCGCTGCGATCCGCCGAATTGTCCGACGGCACACTGCGATTCCTGCTGTGGGCCGCCGCGTTATTGAGCCCGCAGGCGCCGTCGCTGATGGTGCTCAACGAGCCGGAGACCTCACTGCATCCCGACCTGGTGCGTCCGCTCGCGGGCCTGATTCGCACCGCCGCCACGAGGACGCAGGTCCTGGTGGTGACCCATTCCCGCGCGCTGCTGGAAGCCACCGGCGACGACACCGTCGAGATCGAGCTCTACAAGGAGTGGGGCGAGACGCGGGTCGTCGGGCAGGACCTGCTGACGACGCCGCCGTGGGACTGGGGCAAACGCTGACGACCAACAAGCGCGTGTTTACGAATGCATCGCGGGCGCGTAAGAGATTCCGATGATCGTGCCCTCGATGGACTGCAGTCGAGCGACAGTTTGTCCCCACGGCTCGGTATGTGCGTCGTGCAGCAGAGTAAAACCCTTCTGCGTCAACTCGTTCGCCGCGGCCTGGACGGTGTCGGCGTCCGCGACCTCGAATTCGACGCTGGCCTGCGGCACAGGCCGCTCGACTGGCCAGTCAGGCGTGCCAAAGCAGGCTTGCGCAGCCTGAGCCAGCGGCCAAACCCCGAAGGACTTGCAGCCGTCGATGTCTTCACTGTGGAGATAGCCGTCGGCTTCCGCGGTCAGGGGCAGGCCAAGTGTGTCCACGTACAACCTTCGACTGACCGCCGGCTCGGGGGTGATCACTGCAACGCTCGTGACGAATTGCACTTCCATGGCTTCACCTTCCAACGCGAATTCGGCTGACCCATCCGATCGTGGCATCCGGTGCCCACACCCCGCTGGAGATGCATACCTCAAATATTGCCTGACAGGCAATATTGCCCGCCGGGCAAGTTTTGCGTACGTTGGTGCCCATGACCGAACAGCCGCGCGGGTTGCGGGAGCGCAAGAAGGCCGACACCCGCCGTGCCCTCAGCGACGCCGCGCTCAATCTCGCCTTCGAACGCGGGCTGGACAACGTGACGCGCGAGGACATCGCCAACCTCGCGGGAGTTTCGTTGCGCACGTTCAACAACTACTTCGGCGGCAAGTACGAGGCACTCGCCTACCGACAGACCGAGCGCATGCGCCGCAGCATTGCCGCGTTACGGCAACGCCCGGCCGACGAGCCACTGTGGACATCGATCGCACACGTGGTGCTCGAGCCCCTGGAAGCCGACTTCGGTGAGGTGTACGGCGAGGAACACCAGGTGCCCAGCCGCCACGAACTCGTCGAGGTCCGCAAAATGCTGATGAACCCCCAGATCCGTAACGCATTGCCGCAGGACCTATTCGATGAGTGGCTCGCGGTGATCGCCGAACGCACCGGCACCGATCCCGAGCACGACCTCTACCCGCGCCTGGTGGTGGCGATCGTGCGCGCCGTCGGCGACGCCGCAGCGGAGGCCTACGTACGAGCCGACCCGCCCGTCCCGATCACCGACCTGATCCGTTCCGGCTTTGCCGCCGTCAGCGCCGGCCTACCCCAACCCACCAAACGCACGAAGGAAACACATGACTGACGAACACGCCGACATCGTCATCTCCGGCGCCGGCCCCAATGGACTCCTGCTGGCCTGCGAGCTCGCGCTGGCCGGCATCCGGCCCGTCGTGCTGGACGCCCTGCCCGGACCCAGCCCGGAGCCGAAGGCGAACGGCCTTGTGGGACAGGTGGTTCGGACGCTCGACATGCGCGGCCTGTATCAGGCGTTCACCGGCGACCCCGAACCGCCCCAGCCGACCTACGGGTGGATCTTCGCAGCCATGACCCTGAACTTCTCCGGCCTGCCCGAAAACCCGATGTACGCGCTGCCCATCCAACAGCCCCGGCTGGTGCGGCTACTGGAGAAGCGTGCCCGCGATCTTGGCGTGGATCTGCGCTGGGGACACGAACTGACGGGTTTGCATCAGGAGCCGGAAGCCGTTGGAGCGCTGGTGTCTTCGGCCGAACGTGATTATCGCATCGACGCTGACTACCTGGTGGGCGCCGATGGCGGTCGCAGCCTGGTGCGCAAGACGGTGGGCATCGACTTCCCCGGCACCACCACGGACATCGTGGGTCGGCTCGCCCACGTGCACGTCCCCGACGAGTACCGCCGCGCCGACGGCGGGCTCGACATTCCCGGGTTCGGCCGGGTCGCCTTCGGTCACACGCGATTGGACCGGGGCGGACTGATCTACGCCGAGTTCGAGCCCGGTCGATCGCTCTTCGGGACCTTCGAATTCGGGCCGCCGGTCGAGGACAAACCGATGAGCGTGGCCGAGCTGCTCGCAAGCGCCCGCCGCGTACTGGGCGTCGACGTTCCCTTTGAGGAGCCGAAAGACCCTGGGCCGCACGCGCTTCGCCGGATCAACGGACAGAATACCCGCCATGCCGAGCACTATCGCGACGGCCGGGTCCTGTTGCTCGGCGACGCCGCCCACGTGCACAGCGCCATGGGCGGCCCCGGACTGAACCTGGGCCTGCAAGACGCCATGAACCTCGGCTGGAAGCTGGCCGCCCACCTCAACGGCTGGGCCCCAACCGGACTGCTCGACACCTACGAATCCGAACGCCATCCCGTCGGCGAGCGCGTGATGATGCACTCGCAGGCTCAGACCGCGCTCATGTTGCCCGGTCCCGAAGTCGCGGCGCTCCGCACCCTGCTGGGCGAACTTTTCAGCCTCCCCGACGTCGCCAAGCACATGGCCGCGCTGTTGGCCGGCACCGACGTGCGCTACGACGTGGGTGACGACCACCCACTGGCGGGTTGGCCCTTGCCCGAGCTGACCCTCGCGGACGGCCGACGGATCACCGAGTTGCTCCACGGCGCGAGACCGGTGCTCCTCGACTTCGACGGCGGCGTCGGGACCGCGGCGTCGGCCTGGGCCGATCGGGTGGAGATCGTGACCGCTACGCTCGACGACCCGCCCGCCGCGGCTCTGCTGATCCGGCCCGACGGATACGTCGCCTGGGCGGCTGACGAATTCGGGCCGGCCCAGCAAGCCGGCCTGCACGCGGCGCTGCGGCGCTGGTTCGGGCCCGAGTCCAGCGGTTAGGGCGCGGGCCGCGCGGCTCCAGGGACGGGCCCGAAATGGGTGATGGCGGGCGCCACCCACTGGCGCAAGTAGTCCCGCAGCTCGCTGCCCGTCCGTGGCGGCCGTCCGGGGTCGACGATGAAGGATTGCAAGACCCTGAGCATGAATTCGACCAGGTCGTCGCGCCTGTCGTCGGTGATGCCGGCGCTGTTCCAGTCCACGTTGAAGCGATCGATGATGGAGCGCCCCAGCGCAAGCGCAACATCGGAAGTGACGCTGGCCGAGTAGGCCGCCGCCTTGTCGGAGGTCAGGAGCAACCCGAGGTATTTGTCCTGAGGGAGCAATTCCAAAGTGTGGGCGATGCCCTCGACCACCGCCTCGGCCGGGTCGTGAATGGGCTCCACGTGGGCCGCCAACCGGTCGAGGGCGGGGCCCACTTCCGACAACGCGGTCGCGGCCAACAGCGCGTCGGCGCTCGGGAAATACCGGTACACGGTCTGACGAGTGACGCCCAGATCGCGCGCGATGTCGCTGATTTTGATGTCCGGGCCTGACTGATCTATCGCGCGGCTCGCCGCGGAAATGATCCGCGCAATGGCTTCGTCGTCGCTCGACGGCAACGCGCCTGCCCAGCCGTGTCTGCGCATCTACCGTGCCCTCACGGTGAGTATGGTCGCATGAGAACCTAACTCAGCGCGACGCCTATCTCCTCGGCAAACACTCTGACCATGTGTTGCACGCCGATCTCGTTGCGGCCGATCACCATATGGTCGTGTTGGCCCTGGCGCACACCCTCGCCGCACTGCGGCAGCATCGCGAAGTCCTCGTCGCGCACCGCCGCGTGCACGGCGTCGTAGATCATGTCGTAGCCGTGCCGCTGGTCGTCGGTGGTCGCCGGGATGCGCGCCAACCAACTGTGCCGCACGGTGCAGCGGGTGGGGGCGCCGGCGGGCAGGATGTCGATGACTTCCACGCCCACGTTGCTGTTGGCCAGAATCAGGTTCGGGTAGATCCAATAGATCAGGCCCATGTTGTCCCGCACGTCCCACGATCCAGTTGGATCGGTGTCGAGGTTGGCGATCCAGTTGAACGGAAAGCCGAGCCGGTGATGCTTGCCGTACTCGTCGTAGATCGCCACGTTGGGCAGGGCGTTCTGGCCAATCAGGCTCTCGCCGTGGACAAATGGGAAGTGGTATCCCTCCGCGAACGCTTCCAGTGCCCCCTTCCACGACACCTCGGAGGTGAACTCGCGGTGCGTGTGATACCCGAACGATCCGTAGTCGAGTTCGGCTAACTGTGAACGCAGCGGACCCAGATGCGCGTCGACGTCGAGGGAACCGTCGGCGGTCAGCACCGCCCAGATGAAGCCGTACGCTTCCTGACTGGGCAACTCCACGAGCCCGTAATCGTGGGTATCGACCCCCGTGAAGCCGGATTTGCCTGGGACGCTGAACAACTCCCCGGTGTTCTTGTACGTCCACGCGTGATACGGGCAGGTGAAGCGAGAGGCGTTGCCCGCACCGTATGCGGGCATAGCGCCGCGGTGCCGGCAGTAGTTGAGAAACACATGACTGGCTCCCGAGCGGTCCCGGGTCACCAGCAGCGAATTGCCGAGCACCGAGCGGACTTCGAAGTCGTTTGGATTGGGCAGCTGCACACTCGGCAAGATCGCCAGTGGGGTCCGCCGCAGAATCTGTGACTCCTCGATGTCGGCGACTTTGGCGTCCCGGTAGTAGTGCAGCGGCACTCGCAGCACGTCCGCGGCCAGGTCGGTCGTCTTGTTCAACACGAGCCGCAACGCTCGCCGCGTCAGATCGTCGTTAAGTTCAACCGGACGCACGCTCTCGATCGTCACGACTCGGACCATACACTGGAGCACCTATGGATGGTCAAGCCCCCGCGACCTCGTCGTATCGCGGACGTGTCGGGCACGGTGGTCGGATTCCGCACCCGGTCAGTGGGACCTCGCAACTGCATTGAGCCTCCCGATTTCGGGCGACTTCCTCGGCGCGCGGGTATCCGGCGCCGACGTCGGCGAACGGATCAACGAAGCCGAGGGCCCCAAGGGCTAGCCGGTCGGCGGAATTCATGGACTGTTCAGGCCAGCGCCAAGTCCACATTGTTGAATGCACACGCGCACCGCGTGTCCTCACGTTATGCGCGTTGTACAGGTCGCCAACTTCTATGGCCCTCGCTCCGGCGGCCTTCGCACCGCGGTGGACCGGCTGGGCGCCGAATATTGCGCCGGCGGGCACGAGGTGTTCCTGATCGTTCCCGGGCAGCGTGCCGAGCGCAGCCGGCTGCACACCGGCGTGGTGCGAATCACCCTGCCCGCCCGGCTGATTCCCCTCACCGGCGGCTACCGCGCCGTACTGCCCGGGCCGGTCAAGGCGCTGTTGGAGGCGTTGCGGCCCGACGCCCTGGAGGTCTCCGACCGGCTGACCCTGCGATCACTGGGCCGGTGGGGACGCGACCATGGCGCCACAACGGTCATGATTTCCCACGAGCGGCTGGATCGGCTTGTGGGACAGATCCTTCCGCGCCGCGCCGCGGTGAAATTCGCCGATCTGGCCAACGCGCGCACCGCGGCCGACTACGACACGGTGGTATGCACCACCGGTTTCGCGCGCGAGGAATTCGACCGCATCGGCGCGACGAACACCGTGACCGTCCCGCTGGGCGTGGATCTGCAGACCTTCCACCCGCGCCGGCACTCGTACCTGGTGCGGCGGCGCTGGGCGACGCCGACCCAGCTGCTGGTGGTTCATTGCGGCCGGCTGTCGGTGGAAAAACGGGTCGACCGCAGCATCGACGCGATCGGCGAGTTGCGCCATGCCGGGGTCGATGCCCGGCTCGTCGTAGTGGGCGAGGGTCCGTTGCGGGCCAGGCTGGAGCGACAGGCCGCCCGCCTACCAGTCGACTTCACCGGGTTCGTCTCCGATCGGCGCATGGTGGCCGGGCTGCTGGCCTCGGCCGACGTGACCCTGGCACCCGGACCGCACGAGACTTTCGGGCTCGCCGCCCTGGAGTCGCTGGCCTGCGGGACACCGGCCGTGGTCTCGCGCACCTCGGCGCTGACCGAGATCATCACCGCGGACAGCGGTGCTTCGGCGGACAACCACCCGGCCGCCATCGCGCGGGCGGTCAGCGCCGTCACCAGCCGCCCCGAGCACCACCGACGCGTCTCGGCGCGACGCCGTGCCGAGGACTTCACCTGGCACCGGGCGGCAACGGGCATGCTGGCCACGTTGGGGGCGCCGGCGCAAGACGATCACCCCGGCGCCGAGCACACGGCTTAGCCCCATAAATCCAGGGCCACATGGGATTTGCCTTGACCTCGGACCGCGGAACTCCCTAAAAGTCGGAGGCTGCCCACGATCCGGGCGGATACGGCGGAACCACGCCGGCGAAGGCGCCATCGGTGAGCCTGCACAGGGTGTCGGAAATCGTTCCGGCGTTGGCCAATACCTTCGCTTCGCTGCCCGGCGCGACGCGCGCGACCACCGCCTGCCAGAAGTAGCCGACGCCGCCGTGTTCGTACCAGACGAACCAGTCGGTGTCGCGATTGCCGGCACGAATCAGCCGGCGGAACGGCAACGTCGGATCGCTGACCGCGTCGGTCGCGTTGAACGGCGCGCCGATGTCGGCGATGGGCGGCAGCAGCTTGGTCAGCTCCGGCGGCAATTGGGATAAGTGCTGCACTTCCCGCACGGGTGTCGTCAACGCGCACTGGGTGTTTGGCAACGCTTCCGCGGGGACCGCCGTCACCAGTGCCAACGTGGCGGCAAGACAACCGCTGATTCCATAGCTGATGCGCGCCACGATCTGCTCCATCTGGTCTACCGCTCACCAGGACGCTACGCCACCCTTTGCTGAACGGCGCCGCTTTCGCGGCCGCTAGGCTCATTGCTGACGATCAGGGAGGCGAATCGGTGGGAACCCGAGACCAGGTGTTGATCACCGTCGCAGAGCTGGCTGGCCTCCTCGAGGCCGGCGATCCGGTGACCATCCTCGACGTGCGATGGCGCCTCGACGAGCCCGACGGGCGGCCGGCCTACCTGGACGGGCACGTGCCGGGCGCGGTGTACGCGTCGCTCGAAGACGAACTCAGCGATCACACGATCGCCGGACGTGGCCGCCACCCGCTGCCGGCGGGCAGCGATCTGCAGTCCGCCGCGCGCCGGTGGGGAATCCGGGATGACGTGCCGGTCGTGGTCTATGACGATTGGAATCGCGCCGGTTCGGCGCGCGCCTGGTGGGTGTTGACGGCGGCCGGTCTGTCCGACGTCCGCATCCTCGACGGGGGCCTGGCCGCCTGGCGAGCGGCCGGACGGAGCCTCGAAACGGGGCAGGTGACACCGCAGCCCGGGAATGTGACTGTGCCGCACGATGATCTGTACGCCGGTGGCCGACCGACCCTGACCGCCGAACAAGCCGGCGACGGCGCCGTGACGCTGCTCGACGCGCGAGCGCCCGAACGCTTCCGCGGCGAAATCGAACCGCTCGACCCCGCCGCCGGGCACATCCCCGGCGCCACGAACCTGCCCAGCACCGCGATCCTGGCGGCCGACGGCACGTTCGTCGGCGACGACGCGTTCAGTCGAATTCTGGCCGAACACGGCGTCGACCACGGCGACCCGTTGGGCGCCTACTGCGGCTCGGGCGTGACCGCCAGCGTCACGGTAGCCGCGCTCGCCGCGCTGGGCCGGGAGGCGGCGCTGTTTCCCGGGTCGTGGTCCGAGTGGTGTTCGGACCCCGCCCGCGCCGTCGCCCGCGGTCCCGAGTAACGGTCACACACCGCCCCAGCTCTGCAGGAACGCGGCGGTCACCCGGGCGGCGTTATTCGCCGCGATCCGCTTGTAGCAGAAGAACTGGAACGGAAAGCCCGGCAGGTGGAGCGGATCGCCGGGCCCGTCCGTGATGCCCCGGATGCCCAGGAAGGGGACACCGTGCGCATCGGCGACGGCCTGCGCCGCCGCGGTCTCCATGTCCGTCGCATCGTAGGCCGGGTCCGACGTCGAGACGATGTTCAGGTTGCTGATGAGCGCGCTTCTGAGCCAGCGGCCCGCCGCCTGCCGGAAATTGCCCGTGTACCGCAGCGAGCGATCGGGCGCGCGGCGGGGCTGGCAGCCGAAAACGTCGCCGCCGTTCGGGATACAGGGAAACGCCACGCCGTTGTTGTTGTCCCAACTACAACCGTCGCCACCGACGACGATTCGCGGCCGGCGCCGCAGATCGATACTGCCGGCGACGCTTTCCAGTGCGACGGAGAGCTTCTTGGCCGTGGCCAGCATGGCGGGATCAACCGGGCGAAACGTCGTGCCGTTGTCCAGTGTCCAGCGCGCCGGTACGGTCACGTCCGCAATGCTGGTGCGCGCCGCCCCGCCGGCGACCCCCGAAAACACCACCGCCCCAATCTCGTTGGACGATCCGCGAGCGAAGCGTGCCAACGCGGCCTCGGTGGTGTCGACGGCGTTCACCAAACCGATGCCCGTCATCGCCACGATCACCTTCTTGCCGGCGATCGCGCCGAGATAGAAATGTCGCCGGTCGACCACGACCACCGGGTCGGAGTCAAGCGTGGTGTGAGACAGCACCGCGTCGGCTTCGGCCGGAAAAGCGGACAGCAGCAACGTGCGCCGTTCACCGCCATCCGCGCCAGCACGCATCGACCCAGTAAACGCCACTACAGCCGAGGGCGGGGCCGACTCCGTCGCGGCTTTGCTGATTTCGGCCCTTCGCGGGGGGCCAGCGGTTAGTCTCAGCGGCGTTGCAGGCAACCCTGGCGCGCCACAGAGGAGCACGTTCATGCTCGAAGTGATCGACAGAACGCCGCGCCGCGAGTCCCACAAGCCGCCGGTGCTATTCGTCCACGGCGCATGGCACGGCGCCTGGTGCTGGGACGAGCATTTCCTGGACTTCTTCGCGGACAAGGGCCACCGAGCGTTGGCGCTGAGCCTTCGCGGTCACGGAAAGAGCCCGGCTCTCAAGTCGATGCGGTTGTGTTCGATCGCGGACTTCGTTGTCGACGTCGCCACGGTCGCGGACCGGTTGCCGGAACGACCGGTGATAGTCGGCCACTCCATGGGTGGCTTCGTCGTCCAGAAGTACTTGGAATCGCACGACGCTGCGGCGGCCGTGCTGCTGGCGTCGGTACCCCCGAACGGCATCCGCGGATTCTTGGCGCGCAGGTTCAAGCGGCACCCGTGGTACACCGCCAGCGGGCTGGTCCGGACCAGGTCGCTGTGCGGTGTCGGCGGCACACCGGAATTGGCCCGCGAGACCTTCTTCTCGCGGTCGAACTCCGAAGCCGATGTGGCGCGCTATGCCGCCGAACTCTGCGAGGAGTATGCGCTCAAGATCGCGATCGACATGTTGTGGCTCAACAAACCCAGGCCGCACCTTGTCAGCACGCCGCTGTTGGTGTTGGGGGCCGAAGACGACGTGTGCTTCACGACACGAGAAGTCCGGGCGACCGCGGCCGCCTACGACACCGAAGCGGAAATCTTCCCTAAGATGAGCCACGACATGATGCTTGACCCTGGGTGGCGTGCCGTCGCCGAGAGAATCCACGCTTGGCTCGAAACATGCGTGCCCGCAGGTTGACTGCGCAATGAGCGGCCGGCTTGACGGTAGGGTCGCGATCATCACCGGGGCTAGCACCGGCCTGGGGCCCGTGCTGGGCGCGCTGTTCGTCCGGGAGGGCGCCAGGGTGCTGCTGGCCGCGCGACGCGAAGAGCTGGTACGCGAGGCCGCCCACGCCGCCGGGCCCGGAGCCATCGCGGTGCGCGCGGATGTCACCGACGAGCATGACGTCGCGGCCATGGTGGCGCGAGCCGTGACCGAATTCGGCCACGTGGACATTCTGTGCAACAACGCCGCCGCACCCGGACAGGACCGCTGGATCTGGGAGCAGACCCTGGACAACTGGAACGCCACTCTCGCCATCGACGTCACCGCGGCGATGCTGTGCACCCGGGAAGTGCTCAACCAGTCGATGCTGGCGCGCCGTCGCGGCGTCATCCTCAACTTCTCTTCCACGGCAGGCTATTCCGGCATCGTCCGCAAGACCCACTACGTCACCGCCAAGGCATCCCTGCGGGCGTTCACCAAGACCGTCGCGCTGGAAGTCGGGCCCTACGGCATCCGGTGCAACTGCATTGTGCCCGGGGCCATCGATACCGAGCTGTGGCGGCAATGGGTGCAACGCACGGCCGACGAGCGAGGGGTCGATTTCGCCACCCAGCGCGCCAAAGCCGTCAAAGGCGTTGCCCTGCAAGATATCTCCACGCCCGAAGACGTCGCCAACTTGGCGTTGTTTCTGGCCAGCGACGAAAGCCGCACCATCACCGGCCAATCCATCCCTGTCGACGCCGGAGGGTACATGCAGGGATGAGCGCCCCACGACTCTCGGTGGCCACCCCGGTGGTGACAATGTTTCCGAAGACCAGCGGCGACTGGGAGAAACACGCTTTCATCGACGACCTGGCGCGCATCGCCGAGGCGGCGGATCGGCTCGGCTACCACCACCTAACCTGCAGCGAACACATCGCGCTGCCCGCGGCCGAGACGCACCGCCGCGGTACCCGCTATTGGGATCCGCTGGCCACCTTCGGCTACCTGGCGGCGCGCACCTCACGAATCCGGTTTGCCACCAACGTGCTGGTGCTCGGATACCACCATCCGCTCGAGATCGCCAAACGCTACGGCACGCTGGACAAGGTGAGCGGCGGCCGGCTCATCCTCGGCGTCGGAGTCGGCAGCCTCAAAGAGGAATTCGAGCTCATCGGCGCACCCTTCGACGACCGTGGACCGCGGGGCGACGACGCCCTCAAGGCGCTGCGCGCCTCGCTGTCCGTGCCCGAACCCGCCTACCACGGCGAGTTTTACTCCTTCGGCGGCATGGTCGTGGATCCGTGCGCGGTGCAGGACCGTGTCCCGATCTGGATCGGGGGCCGCACGCTGCGGTCGTTGCGCCGCGCCGCGAACCTGGCCGACGGCTGGGCACCCTTCAACGTGACCCTGCCTCAGGCGCGAGATTGGTTGAGCCGCTTCGATCTTCGATCCGATTTCGAGGTCGTCCTGCCGCCATCGACGGCCCTGGACCCGATCAACGAGCCGGAACAAACCCGAGACGCCGTCGGCCAGGCCGCCGCGCACGGCGCCACCATCGTGCCCGCCGTCTTCCGCCACACCTCGCTGCAGCATTACCTGGACAACCTGCAGGCGCTCGCCGAGCTGCACTCCCCCGGCGGCGCCGCGTGATCCGGATCAGGGCAGGCATATTCAGCCTCACCGCCGCCGCGCCGGCCGACGACGACGGCGGCTACCTGCGCTGGCACCTGCTGGATCACATGCCGGAGCAGTATCAACTTCCAGGCATCGTGCACGGGTTGCGCTGGATCGCCGACGGCGACTATCCCCAGCATCGACTGGCGGCAAACGGCCCGCTGGGTGAGATCGGCAATGCGGTGCACTACCTGGTAGGCGACCCCGTCGAGGAGACATTCGACGACTTCGTCGCCCTCGGCCGCGCGCTGCGCGAGAACGGCCGCTTTCCCGTCGTCCGGCCGTCCCTGCAAGTGGCCGGCCTGCGCTTGCTGCAATGGCACAGCGCCCCGCACGCGCTGGTCTCCGCGGAGGTGGTTCCGTTCCGGCCGCACCGCGGCATCGTGCTGATCGTCGAAGAACCCGTTGACGGCAGCCGACCGGACGGGTGGCTGCAGTGGTTGCATGCCGAGCACCACCCGGCGCTGCTCGGCGTGCCGGGCACGGCCGGCGCCTGGACATTCGGTTCCAGCGCCGGCTGGAGCCACCTGCCGCGGGGCTGGCGAACCGAGCACCAATACATCACCGTCGTCTACCTCGACGACGACCCGCTGACCACGACCAGTGCCCTGGCACCCGTCATCGAAGAGCGATGGCGATCGGACGCGGTACGGCCCATCTTCGCCGGACCGCTGCGCAGCATGGTCAGTTGGGAAGCCTGGCGGTAAACCCCCCGGTTGACTGGTCGCCAGAGAAATGAGACCTTCCCGAAACGAAGGAAACCTATCGTCCTCGCTGACAAGGGAGGTGAGATGACGAATCGGTATGTCCTCGCGGCCGCGGGACTTGTGCTGGTGGCCGGTTTGTCGGGCTGTTCCGGCAAGGGCGGCCAGCCGCCGTCCGCCCCAAGTTCGAGCCGTGTTGCCGTGACCACGACCGTCATGATCGACGGGAACAAACACACCATGACCACGGGGGTCAACTGCGCCAGTTCGGCGGCGCAACCGAACGCGTCGCCACCGGAATCCGGGGACCTGACCACTCGCATCACCGTCCACGACGACACGGCGTCTGTGTCGCTGGCCCTGTCCGACGAGAAGCCGCCGATGGTGGACGGATTCGCGATTTCGCTCACGCTGGCCAACGGTCAGTACCAACTGCCCTACCAGTCGACCAAGTCGGCGACCCAGGTCCAGGCAACCAAGGAGGGCAAGAGCTACACGGTGACCGGGACGGGCGAGGCGACAACGCCCGGCCAAAGCGGCACGCGCCCGGTGACTTTCGGGGTGCACGTCACCTGTCCATAACTGCCGGGCCGCGGAGATGGTTGTCTACCGTCGTCGGCTCTGCGATGCTGGCAGCTTGGACATCTTCGCGGAGTGGCAAACCGGCGGCACTGAACTGCGTTGGCGGTCAACGACCGCCGCCAACGATGCGCACGAAGTCGCGGTGTTCAGTCGCCGCTGCGGCACACCCGGCGCCCCCGCCCTGGTCATCGTGCACGGCTTCCCGACGTCGAGCATCGACTTTTTCGCCCTGGCCGCTGAATTGGGTTCCGAGTTCGACATCTACCTGCTGGACTTCCCGGGTTACGGCCTGTCCGACAAGCCGGCCGAGCCGTATGTGTATTCGCTCTACGACGACGCGCGTCTGCTCGTCTACGCGATCACCCAGGTGTGGAATCTGACCGAATACCGCATGCTCACCCACGACCGCGGCAGCAGCGTCGGCATGATTGCACTGGAAATGCTGGCCGCCCTGGATCCGCCGGCCGCGCCCGTCGACCTCATCGTGACGAACGCCAACATCTACCTGCCGCTGTCCAACCTCACCGCATTCCAGACCGCGCTGCTCGACCCCGCGACCGGCCGGCCCACCGCGAAGGCAACGACGCCGCAGTTGCTGGCGGCCGGCCTGGGAGCCAGCACCTTCATGCCGCGGCGGACAACGGACGACCCCGAGATCGCTACGCTGGCGAAGTGCTTCGCCCACAACGACGGAATCCGCGTGCTGCCCGACACCATCCAATACCTGCACGAGCGTGCCGCGGACGAAACAGGTTGGCTCGAGGCACTTTCCAGGAGCCCGGTCAACACCACCGTGGTGTGGGGGCTGCATGACAACGTCGCGCCGCTACGCGTCCCCAATCATGTCTGGCAGACGTATCTGAAGAACAAGCCCGGCCGCAACCGCTACTGGGTGGTGCCCGGCGCCGACCACTACCTGCAATGCGACGCCCCCGGCCAACTTGCCGAGATCGTTCGGCTCACGGCCCAGGGCGGCGACATTCCGCTGCAGACTCTCGGCAACCAGCCCGACGGCGCGGTGCTCGTAGACCAAAGCGCCACCTAGCCCGGCCGAGTGTGCGGCTGGCCGCACGTTCGAGCTCGAGTGTGCGGCTGGCCGCACACTCGAGCCGGAAGCGTCAGCCGGTGACGACGGGCAGGCGCGCCCAGCCCCGTACGCTCGCGGTGTGCGCGCGCTGGGCGTTGGCGTAGTCGACTTCCCAGTCGGGCCAGCGCTTGAGGACCTCTTCGAGGGCCACGCGGCCTTCCATCCGCGCCAGCGCGGAGCCCAGGCAAAAGTGCAGGCCCTGCCCGAAGCTCAGGTGGCCGCCCCCGCGGTGGATGTCGTAGCGGTCCGGATCCGTGAAGTGTCGATCATCGCGGTTGGCAGAACCGTTGAGCAGCAACATGTATGAGCCCTCGGGCACGACGCGACCGTAGAGCTCGGCGTCCTGGGCCACGTAGCGGGCCTGCACCGGCGAGGGTGGCTCGTAGCGCAACGTCTCCTCGACCGCGGCGGGGATCACGGACGGGTCGGCGACCAGTTCGCGGCGCTGATCCGGGTGATCGGACAGCAGCTGTCCCATGAAGCCGATCAGCCGGGCCGTGGTCTCGTTCCCGGCGCCGGCGATCATGGCGGTGTAGGCCAGCACCTCGGTCCGCGACAAGGGCCGCCGGGTGCCGTCGGGTTCCTCGATCTCGGCCCGCAACAGGTCGGTCATCAGGTCGTCGGACGGGTGATCGGCCCGCCATTCGATGTACTCGGCGAACACCACGATGCTTTCCTCGAACAGCTTCGCGTTCACCGCGGCCGGGTCGCGCTCCTCGGACAACTCGATGTAAGCCCCGCCTCGATCGCGGATCTTCGCCTGATCCTGCTCCGGAATGCCCAACAGGTAACCGATGGTCCGCATCGGCATCATCGCCCCGAGATCGGCGATGAAGTCGAAGCCGCCGGCACCGACCAGCGGATCCAGCTCCCGGACACAGAAGCCGCGCACCAGGCTCTCCACGGCCAGCATGCGCCGCGGCGTGAAGACACGGGACAGCAAGCGGCGGTGCAGGTCGTGCAACGGCGGGTCTTCGAACAGCAGAATGCCCGGTGGCACTTCGATATTGGCGAACAAGATGTCGGCCGTGGTCCCGCGCCCGGATCGGTAGGTCTGCCAGTTCGGCAGTTCACGCGCCACGTCGTCGTAGCGGCTCAGCGCGAAGAAATTGTATTTCTCGTTGTAGTACAGCGGCGCCTCGTCGCGCATGCGCTTCCACACCGGGTACGGGTTGTCGTCGATGTCGGAGTCGAACGGGTCGTAGTACAAGTCGATCGTGCTGGTGCCCGCCATTTTCAGTCCCTTCGCTCAGTCGTTTCGGTGTAGGAAGCCATGCAGGATCGCCTGGGTGAGTTCTTCGACGATGACCTCTCGAGACGGCGGCTTGGCGCCGAAGTAGGTGGAGCGCAACGCGGCCATCCCGGCGATCATTGCCACCGTCGAGTGAGCGGGCAGGTCGGGGTGGTCCGACCGCAGCCCTCGCAGATGCATGCCCTCCGCGCTGATCTCCCCGAGCGCCGTGATCGCCCGCCTGATATCGGCGATGCCGGCGTCGGCCTTCTCCTCCTCGCTGAGCGCCTCCGACGCCATCAGCGTCAGCAGCAGACCCTGGTGTTCGACGAAGACGTCGTAGAGCTGTCCGACGAAGTGCCGGGCCAGGTCTTGCTCGTCGGTCTCCTCGGGGACCACCGATTGCCAGGTCCGGCCGAACTCGGCGACGAAGTCGATAAACGGCTGGACGAGCGCTTCGCGGAACAACGCCGCCTTCGAACCAAAGTGGCGGAACAACAAATGCTCGGTAACGCCTGCGGCCTGGGCGATTTCACGCGTGGTCGTGCTGCGGTAGTCCTGGCGGGCGAAGCGCGCCCGAGCGCTGTCGAGCAGCAGCTTGCGCGGAGCGCCACGCGGTCGGCGGTTAGCCGGGGCCGGCGCTTCCGCCGCGCCGGGCTTCGTGCTGGGTGGCCGCTGGGGCACAGTTTCGCTCCTCGCCGATTGTTGACTGCCTTTAGGATAGTGTGCACTATCTAATGAGTCGAGCGAAGGGGTGCGACCGTGGGCGCCGTCATCATGCTGGGCACGCTGTTCGGGCTGATCGTCGTGATCTTCGGGCTGGTGCTGCGCTTTGACCCGCAGGCGCGCCGGACCCCGGGGAACGACCAGTGAGCTCCCAGATGACGCCCGTGATGCAGGCGGCGAGTGACTTCGCGCTCGTCGGGGGCATCGGGTTCACCGCCCTCGGCGTGTACCTCAGCGTTCGGCGGCGCCGTCTCCACCCCCTCCTGCTGCTGTGCATATCGGCGATGTCGTTTTCGTGGATCGAGGCCCCCTACGACTGGGCGATGTATGCACAGTTCCCGCCGGCCATCCCGCGCATGCCGTCGTGGTGGCCGCTGAATGTGACGTGGGGTGGACTGCCGTTGTTCGTTCCCGTCGGCTACATCTCCTACTTCGTGCTGCCGGCCGTGACCGGCACCGCGCTCGGGCGATGGTTGAGCGGACGGTTCGGATGGCGCAGGCCCCCAACGTTGTTGGTGGTAGGCCTTATCGTCGGCTTCTGCTGGGCGCTGTTCTTCAACGGATTCCTGGGCGCGAAGCTCGGCGTGTTCTACTACGGCCGGGTGATTCCCGGGCTGGCGATCCGCGAGGGCACCGTGCATCAGTACCCGCTGTACGACTCCCTCGCGATGGCGATCCAGATGATGGTCTTCACCTATCTGCTGGGCCGCACCGACCCGCAAGGACGAAACGTCATCGAGATGTGGGCCGAAAACAGGTCGAAGAGCCGCCTGTGCTCGTCGCTGCTGTCCGTCGCCGCTGTGATCGTCGTCGGAAACGTCCTCTATGGCGCGGTTTTCGCGCCGCACCTGGTGACGAAGCTGGGCGGCTGGGTGACCGCGGGCCCGACGGAGCAGTTGTTTCCGGGCGTGCCGAATCAACCCAAGTAGGTCACCCAAGAGCCTGCGGCAGCACAGCCTCGCCCACTCGCTTGAGATACGGCCACGCGATGTCCGGCGGCAGCCCGCCGCACAGCGGCGACAGGTTGAGGACCTGGCCGGCGCGGACCCGCGAAACCGCTTCGGGGACAGAGATAATCACGTGCGATGTCCCGGTCGCACGCAGCTCGTCCACGGTGTTGACGTGGCTGAATCCCGCCGTCGTCTCGTCGCCGGGGTTCCACGCGGCATAGGTGCGGACATCGTGCAGCAGATGCTCGCCGATCTCTTTCCACGCCTGATCCACGTCGTCGGCGACGAAGACGACCGAGGGCGTGTCGCGGTCGGGAAAGAAGGTAGGCCCGGGCTGATGGCCGTGCTCGCGGCAGGCCTCTTCGTAGGCTTCCTGCATGCCCGGCGCGTTGGCGTTGCCCAGCATGCCCAGGCCATACCTGCCGGCCCGCCGGGCCGCCGCCAACGTTCCGCCGCCCCACATCAGGCCCGGCCCGCCGGGAGTCAGCGGGCGCGGTGTCACGGTGATCCGCCGTCCGTCCTCGATGACGGTTTCACCGGCAAGCAGTCGCCGTAACAGCGCGAGTTTCTCGTCGCAGAGGCGGCCACGCGTCTTGATCGGCACGCCGAATTGCTCGAACTCCTCGGGCCGATAGCCCAAAGCTAAGATGTAGGACGTCCGCCCGTTGCTGATGATGTCGAGGACCGCCATGTCCTCGGCGAGACGCACGGTTTCGTAGAACGGAAGAATCAGGATCAGGCTCAGCGCCAGGCGCTGCGTTCGCCCGGCCACCGCCGAGGCCAGCAGTAGCGGTGACGGCAGATAGCCGTCCTCCGACCCGTGATGCTCGCACAGCACGGCGGCTAGACCGCCGTGCTCCTCGGCCCAGGCGCACATTTCGGGTGCCGCGGCGTACAGATCGGTTGGGGGCGCGGCCCATTCGGGATCGCGCATGTCGAAGCGCAGTGTGTACACGGCAAACTCCTAGGTGGCCTAATCTTGGTGATGCACGTTACACGCTCAGCCGAAGGCGTAAAGCGGCAGCGTCGTGGGAATGTCCAGCGAGCTCAGCAGGCCCGGGGGCGCGTGATGATCAGCGGCGACCCCGACATCGATTGCACGCTGGCCGCGACGCTCAAGGACCTGCGCAAGGCCGGAGTCGGCGGAATGACTTCCGGGGCCGGCGCGATGGTCGCCACCGCGATGCGCGTCGTCAACGCCGTGCCGTATGTCGTTGCGGCAGAACCGGGATTGCTCAGTTCGGTGGACCTGCCGTTGACGATCCCGCAACACGCGTTTGTCGGCGGGTAGGGCTCGCCGGTTACTCTGCGGGCGTGACGTTTAACCCGCTCGAGGAGCTCACGCTGCAGCAACTGCAGCTCCGCACGAGCATGAAATGGCGCGCGCATCCGGCCGATGTCCTGCCGCTGTGGGTCGCCGAGATGGACGTCATGCTGGCACCCACCGTGGCCGACGCCCTGCGGGCGGCCATCGACAACGGTGACACCGGATATCCGTGCGGCACCGCACTGGCCGAAGCGGTCGGTCAATTCGCGTCGGAGCGTTGGCAGTGGCACGACCTGGAGGTCAGTCGCACCGCGATCGTCCCGGACGTCATGCTCGGCGCCGTCGAGCTGTTACGTCTGGTCACCGACCGCGGCGACGCCGTCATCGTCAACCCGCCGGTGTACGCCCCGTTCTATGCCTTCGTCACGCACGACGGCCGCCACGTCGTGGAAGCGCCGCTCAACGCCGAAGGCCGAGTCGATCTGGACGCGTTGGCGGACGCCTTCGCACGCGCCCAAGGGCGCGGTGGAAACGCCGCGTACCTGTTGTGCAACCCGCACAATCCCACCGGAACGGTGCATACGGCCGACGAACTCGGGGCCATCGCCGAACTCGCCCGCCGGTTCGGCGTCCGGGTGGTGTCGGACGAGATTCACGCGCCCGTCGTCTTGTCGGGCTTGCGGTTCACCCCGTACCTGACGGTGCCCGGCGCGGAGAACGCCTTCGCTCTGACGTCCGCATCCAAGGCCTGGAGCCTGTCCGGACTCAAGGCGGCGCTGGCCATCGCCGGACCGGAGGCGGTCGCGGACCTGCACCGGATGCCGGAAGAGGTCAGCCACGGGCCGAGCCACCTCGGCGTCATCGCCCACGCCGAGGCCTTCCGAACCGGTGGCGACTGGCTCGACGACCTGCTGCGCGGCCTGGATCGAAACCGGTCGCTGCTCGGCGACCTGGTCGCCGAGCACCTGCCGAAGGTGAAATACCAATGGCCGCAAGGGACTTACCTCGGGTGGCTGGATTGCCGGGAGCTGGGCTTCACCGAAGACGCCGCCGATGGGCTTGCGGTAGTGGCCGACATGTCCGGGCCCGCCCAGTGGTTCCTCGACCATGCGCGGGTGGCGCTCAGCTCCGGCCACGTCTTCGGCACCGGCGGCGCGGGGCACGTCCGGCTGAACTTCGCGACCTCGGGGGCCATCCTCTCCGAGGCCGTGTCGCGGATGGGCCGCGCCCTCGCCGATGCGGGCTAGGCCGGAATCTCTTCGGCGCCGCGGCCCAGGTTGCGAAAGCCCTCGGCGGGCCGCTTGAAGCCGAGCACGAACGGCAGCGAATTCAACTCCAGCTTGGCCGTGGCCCCAAGCCGGCGCAGGAAGCTGGAGTCGGGTGCGGGAAGGGAGACCTGCGACGTCGCGAGGTCGAGGTAGTGCGTCGACGTTTCCCCGATGTCGTCGAATATATGGATCAGCGGTTTGCACTGCGAGCGCACCGGTTCGTCGAGACAGGCCGCGACGGGATCGGTCATCAGCACGTATTCGATCACGGGCACCATATCTTTCAGCATGCGATGCACGAGGATGACGTCGAAGCCCGCGAGCTCCGTGTAACGCTTCACCCGTTGCTCGGCCACCTCGCCCTGGTGGACGACGAACTTCAATGAGAGTTTGTCCAATTGCGCGCAACTCGCACACTCGCAGGCGAGATCCTTTTGGAAGCGCTCACGCCGGGCGATGAACGCCTCCCGCATCCGGGACAGCCGGTCGCACACCAGCACTTTGGCGTCGCCGTCGGGCGCCCAGAAGAAGGCGGCGTCACCCTCCAGCTTCGCCAGCTTCAGGCCTCTGCCGGCGTCGATCACCGACTCCAGCAGACCCGCCACCGTCAATTGCGCATGGGCCAGGTGGGTGCGGTTCCACTGCATGTAGTGGGTGTAGCCGCTGATGTCGGCAATGATCAGGACCGCGCGCCGAATCGCCATGAACGAACCAGTTTAATGTCCGCGCGACGACTAGCCCAATGAAATCTCCCACTAGACGAACTCGCGTTGTCGCGAGAGGCTAACTCAAGGCGCCCGCCACCGGAGGAGCTGAATATGCATGTGCTACGAACCCCGGACTCCCGATTCGAAAACCTGGAGGGCTATCCGTTCGTAGCGAACTACATCGACGTGGCAGCGACCGACACCCAACCGCTAAGCATGCACTTCCTCGACGAGGGTCCGGCCGATGGGCCGCCGATCGTGCTGCTGCATGGGGAACCCACCTGGAGCTACCTCTACCGGACGATGATCCAGCCGCTGGCCGACGCCGGAAACCGGGTACTCGCGCCCGACCTGATCGGTTTTGGCCGGTCGGACAAGCCCAGCCGGATGGAGGATTACACCTATCAGCGGCACGTCGAATGGGTGACCGCCTGGTTCGAGCGCCTGAATCTCAAGGACGTGACGCTGTTCGTGCAGGATTGGGGATCGCTGATCGGGCTGCGCATCGCCGCCGAGCAGGGCGACCGCATCGCTCGACTCGTGGTGGCGAACGGTTTCCTGCCCACCGCGGACCGCCCGACGCCACCCGCCTTCCACGTCTGGCGGGCGTTCGCGCGCTACTCCCCCGTGCTGCCCGCCGGCCGCATCGTCTCCGTGGGGACCGTCCGCCGCGTTCCTGCCAGGGTGCGGGCCGGGTACGACGCGCCGTTTCCCGACAAGACGTATCAGGCCGGGGCCCGCGCCTTCCCGCAACTGGTGCCCACCTCCCCGGACGATCCGGCGATCCCCGCCAATAGGGCCGCCTGGAAAGCGCTGGGCCAATGGGACAAGCCCTTCCTCGCCATCTTCGGCGCCCGCGACCCCATCCTCGGCAAGGCGGACCGTCCCTTGATCAATCACATCCCCGGGGCCGCGGGCCAGCCGCACGCCCGCATCCGCGCCAGTCACTTCATCCAAGAAGACTCCGGACCTGAACTGGCCGAACGCATTCTGTCCTGGCAGCAAGCGCTGCGCTGACCGCGCCTGGGCGCCGGACGTCAACGCTCCCCTGTCGATCAGTGGTCTGGGATGCCCGCCCCGGCCAGAGCCGGAACTGCGTCCTCATCGCGTAGCAGCGACGCGGCACCGGTCTTGAACTGGGTGAGTTTGTCGATGATCGTCTGCCCCTCTGGAGTGTGGCCCCAGATGCTGATGCCCTGGTGGGTGGTGGGCTCCCAGGTGGCCTCGTCGACGACGATCGGATTCCAGCCGACTTCCCATTCGAACCCCGACGGCGTGACGGCGTAGAAGGACAGCTCCTTGTCGTTGGTGTGCTGGCCCACCCCGAGCGCCATCCGGAAACCCAGTTGCTTGACGCGCTGGTAGGCGGCGGCCATGTCGTCGAGTTCTGCGACCTGGACATTGACGTGCTGGACCCGGGTGCGGATCGGGTTCAGCCTCAGCCGGTTGACCGAAGCGATCGCCACCGTGTGATGCCGCTCGTTGAACCGCAGGAAGCGGATCTTGAATCGGAGGCCGCTGATCGTCTCGTCGATGTAGTCGGACAACCGCGCGTCCAAAACCGTGTCGTAGTAGCCACGCAGCTGATGAGGCTTTGTGGTGGCGACGGCAACGTGCCCCAAACCCGCTGCGCCCGTGACGAACCCGCCCGAAGCCACCATGCGCAACGGCGCGATGCCGGGACGTGCGCGGGTGAAGACCTCCTGGGTCAGGCCGTTCGGTCCGGGGAACCGGACGAGCCGCTCCACGCCGCGCAGCGCCGCCTCCTCGTCGGTGCCCTCGGCCACGGGCACACCATGCTGGGTCACGCGCGCGAGGACGGTGTCGAAGGCGTCGTGGTCGTCGAGCTGCCAGCCGACCGCGGCGACGTCTTCGGCGGGGCCGCGTTGCAGCAAGAACCGGCACTCGTTGTCGTCGAGGCGGAACCGCATGGCGTCGGTTGTCCCGTCGTCGCAGTGCATGCCGATGGCCTCGCGGCCGAATCGCCGCCAGTCGCCGAACTTTTGCGTCTCGATCACCACGTAACCGAGGTGGACCCGGCCGAAAACCGACGGGCTCATCGCTCGTTCTCCAAGAAATCGACGACCAGACGGTTGAACAGTTCGGCGCGTTCCCATTGCATCCAGTGCCCGGTGTGTGAGGTCATCACCAGATCCGCGTCCGGCAGCGCGTTGAGCAGCAGGGGGCCGCCCGATGGCCGGTTCACCTTGTCGTCGCGGCCCCACAGGACGAGCGTCGGTGCCATCAGGGTCCGCAGCCGGCTGTCTCGGGTGAGGTCCATCCGCCACAGGGTGCGCAGCGCCGTGGGGCCGGAGGGGCGGCGCAGCGGCGGATCCGCGACCACCTCCGGGTCGATCGACGCGCGATAGCGCAGGTCGATCAGGTCCTCGGGCACCGAGGCACCGTCGTAGACCAGATAGGTTCGGATGAACTGCGCAAGCTTGTCGCGGCTCGGGCCGTCGCCGCCGTAGTAGGAGAGCAGGCTCCGCAATCCGGGCGTGGGCAGGCCCCTCGTCGTGCCAATCCCGCCCGGACCCATCAGCACCAGCTTGCCGACGCGGTGCGGGGTGTCCAGGGCCAGCCGTAGGGCGGCCGCGCCGCCATACGAGTTGCCGACGAGATGGGCGGTATCGATGCCGAGTTCGTCGAGGAGGCCGCGCATCATGTCGGCCAGGTAACCGAACGGATCGTCTTGGTCGACGCCCTTGACCGACCTGCCGTAGCCGGGCATGTCGGGAACGATGAGCCGGAAATGCGTTGCGAGAGCGTCGATATTGCGCGAATAGTTCGACACTCCCGACGCACCGGGGCCACCACCGTGCAGCAGGACAACGGCCGGTCCGTTCCCCGTCTCGGAGACGAAGATCGGTTTCCCGGCGACGCTTACGGTCCGCTCGTTCAACTGTGTGGTGATCATGCGGTGACTCCGATCGGGGTGGCCGGCAGGGGTGGCGTCAGGTCGATGAAGTACTTCGGCGGCGCCGGCAGCGAACGGCCCTCGCCGACGGCGGCGAACACGAATCCGTCGGGGCGCAGCACCACCGCCGCCGCCTTCTTGCTCCGAAGCCACCGGGTCAGCGTGCCGTCGTCGTCGCGAATCGCACCGGCCTGCGGCGCGCCGGCCTGGATGGCCACGGCACGAGCGCCCAGCCGCGCCCACCGATCGGTGCCCGGTGGCGCCGCACCGAGGTGCAGGACGGCCCAGCCCCCGCCGATGACGTCGTCCGCCCGCAACCTCTTACCGGTGGCGTCGGTTACCCAGGGTTGCGGCAGCTGCCAACCGACCGCTGCGTGCGCCTCGGATGTGAAACATCCGTCGGGGTAGTGCGCGGGCGGAATCCAAATCAGGCTCTGCCCCGCCTTGAGCACGCCGGGCAGCCGCGTCAGCGCGCGTAGCAAGTGATTTCTCAGGAATGCCAACGACTTTCGACGCTCGGTGATGAGGCGTCCGTTGCGCACCGCGCGACGGGTGACCTCGGTGACGTGGGGTTTGCGCTCGACCTGGTAGCTGTCGAGCAGTGCATCCGGTGCCCGGCCGCGCGACACTGCCGCGAGCTTCCAGCACAGGTTGGCCACGTCGCGCACCCCGGCCGACATCCCCTGGCCGATCCAGGGCGGCATGGCGTGTGCCGCGTCACCGGCCAGGAAGACCCGCCCGACGCGCCAGCGATCCGCGACGCGCACGTGGTGGCTGTAGATGACGGCGCGCAGGATCTTCACCTGCTCGTCGGTGACGCCCTGCTCACGCAGGACCTCCCACACCGCCTCGTGGGTGACGAGTCGCTTCTCGTCCTCTCCGGCCCGGGCCGGGTACTCCCAGCGGTGATGCCCCAGCGGAGTCGGGCAGTCCACCGTCGGACGGGTGGGGTTGCAGTGAAAGCGTAATCGGTCGTGACCCTCCCACTCGCGGATCACCTTGGTATCGATGACAACCCAGCGTTCGGCGTACGTGCGTCCCTCGTATCCGACTCCGAGCTGAGCGCGGGTCGGCGACGCGCCGCCGTCGGCGGCGATCACGTAGGAGGCTTTCACGCGTTTGAAGGTGTCGGTGCGCAGGTCGGCGAGCATCAGTTCGACCGCCGAGTCGCCATTGACCAAGCGCAGGCATTCGTGTTCGAGCAACACCTCGACGTTGGGGTACCTGGCCACACCCTCTCGGAGCACGTGGTCGACCGCGGGCTGGTACAGGAACTGCTGCGGTGGATGCCCGCAGCCCCGCGACGTCATGGTGGTTTCGACGAACGGCGCCCCGTCGGCGTCGACCCACGCCAACGGCCGGTCGGGCAGCATGTCCCGCTGCAACCGGTCGGCCAAACCGAGGGACTGCCAGATCCGCATCACCTCTTCATCGGTCGAAATGGACCGCGCGCGCCCGTACACGTCGGGATCGCGCTCGATGACGACGACGTTAAGTCCCATGCGGCCAAGGAGATTCGCGGCGGTGGCGCCCGTGGGCCCATAGCCGATCACCGCCACGTCATAGGTCGGGTGCTCGTTCATTGCCCTCTCGCCTTCGTGTCGGGCTTGTTCTGTAGTGATCGCTACGTTAATGTAATGATCACTACAGAGTCAAGGGCCTCCAGCGAGGAGATTCAGTGGCCGCTAACGACAAGCCGCAAAAGTCGAACAGGCGCCGCCGCGTCGACGGCGAAGCGTCCAGAAGCCGCATCCTGGACGCGGCCACCGAGATCGCCAGCGAGCGCGGCTACGAGGGCACCAGCATCGGCCTGGTCAGCGCCAAGTGCGGCCTGCCGGCCAGTTCCATCTACTGGCACTTCAAAGACAAAGATGATTTGATCGCGGCGGTCATCGAACACAGCTTCGCGCAATGGCTTTCGGCCTGGCAGATGCCCGCCGAAGGGACCGCGCGGGAGCGGCTCGTCTCGATGGTTATGCAGATCGCCAAGGCGCTGCTCGACTCCCCCGACTTCCTGCGCCTCGGTCTGATGCTCGCGCTGGAGCGCCGGCCGGTCGAGCCGCGGGCGCGTGCCATGTTCCTCGCCGTGCGCGCCCAGGCGTTCAAGACGCTCACGCTAGCCATCCGCGATGTCGTCCCGGGGCTGACCGACGCCCAGGTCCACCAGTTGGCCACCTACGCCCTCGCCGGTGGCGATGGCCTGTTCGTCGCCAAGGAGCTCGGCGGTGACTCGGTCGACCTGCTGACGCTGTTTGAGCTGCACGCGAACACCCTCTACGACACCGCGCTGCGCATGGGCGCCGAGAACGCAAAATGAGCCCCGCACAACAGTGGCCGGTGGCCATCATCGGTTCGGGCAACATCGGCACCGACCTGATGCTCAAGATCGTGGGCGGCGACGGTCCGCTCACCGTGGGCGCCATGGTGGGCGTCGACCGTGACTCGGACGGGCTGGCCCGGGCGCGGCGTATGGACGTGCCCGTCACCGCCGACGGGGTCGACGGGTTGCTGAGCATGCCGGACCTTGCCCGCATCAAGCTCGCCTTCGACGCCACTTCCGCCAACGCGCACCGCGCCAACTGGGCGGCCTTGCGAGACAGCGGGATACGAATGCTCGACCTCACGCCCGCGTCGGTCGGCCCGATGTGCGTGCCCGTGGTCAACCTCGACGACCACCTCGACGCACCCAACCTCAACATGGTGACCTGCGGCGGGCAGGCAACGGTGCCGATCGTTGCCGCCGTCGCCAAGACGGGAATCGTCTCCTACGCCGAGATCGTCTCGTCGATCTCGGCGAAGTCCGCCGGCCCGGGCACCCGGGCCAACATTGACGAATTCATCGAAACCACCTCAACCGCAGTGCAAGTTGTGGGCGGCGCGCAGCGCGGCAAGGCCGTCATCATCGTCAACCCCGCCGACCCCCCGGTGCTTATGCGCAACACCGTGTATTGCCTCGTCGACGGGGATGTCGACCACCGCTCGATCGAGAACGAAATCCTCGACGTGGTCGGCCAGGTCGCCGCGTACGTGCCCGGCTATCGGCTGAAGCAAGACGTGCAATTCGAGGTCTTCGGCCACGACGATCCGCTCTACATTCCTGAAACCGGCAAGTTCACGGGTACCCGCGTCACGGTGATGCTCGAGGTGGCCGGCGCAGGCGACTATCTGCCCGCCTACGCCGGGAATCTCGACATCATGACCTCTGCCGCCAAGGCCACCGCAGAGCGCTTGGCCCTGCATGCCATGCACCGCGCCGAAAGTGTCAGGGCCACAACGTGACCCAACACATCTATGTCAGCGACGTGACCCTGCGCGACGGTATGCACGCGGTGCGCCACCAGTACAGCGTCGAACAGGCCACCAACATCGCGCGGGCACTCGACGAAGCGGGGGTCGACTCGATAGAAGTCGCTCACGGTGACGGGTTGTCGGGTTCGAGCTGCGTGTACGGGTTCGGGGCGCACACGGACGCCGAATGGATCGAGGCCGTCGCCGCCGTCGTCGACCACGCGAAGATCGCGACGCTCCTTCTGCCGGGAGTGGGAACTCTGCGCGACCTCAGGCAGGCGCACCGCGCGGGCGCAACGGTCGTGCGCGTCGGCACCCACTGCACCGAGGCCGACATCGCCGCGCCTTACCTGTCCGCCGCCCGCGGCTTGGGCATGGACGCCGTCGGCTTCCTGATGATGAGCCACATGACCAGTCCCGCCGGTCTGGCCGCCCAAGCCAAGCTGATGGAGGGGTACGGAGCCACCTGCGTCTACGTCGTCGACTCGGGCGGTGCGATGACGATGCGCGATGTCGGCGACCGGGTCCACGCTCTGCGCCAAACCCTTTTAACCACAACGGAAATCGGCATCCACGCCCACCACAACCTGTCGCTGGGCGTCGCCAACTCGATCACCGCCGTCGAGCACGGCGCCTACCGAGTCGATGCCTCCCTGGCGGGCATGGGAGCGGGTGCCGGAAACGCGCCGCTC
Source organism: Mycobacterium sp. 852002-51613_SCH5001154 (assembly GCF_001667425.1). NCBI lineage: Bacteria > Bacillati > Actinomycetota > Actinomycetes > Mycobacteriales > Mycobacteriaceae > Mycobacterium > Mycobacterium sp. 852002-51613_SCH5001154. The sequence continues at coordinate 67,756 of NZ_LZII01000056.1, forward strand.
GAGGTGTTCATCGCCGCGGCCTCCCGCCTTGGCTGGCACCATGGCTGCGATCTCCATCGGTTGCAGGACGCGGCCGACGACGTCGTCCGGCCCCTGCAAGACCGGCCCGTACGGGTCGACCGCGAAACCCTGACTCTCGGCTACGCGGGCGTGTATTCCAGCTTTCTACGGCACGCGGAGGCGGCCGCTGCCCGGTTCAGCATCGACGCCCGCACCCTGCTCGAAGAGGCGGGCCGGCGCGGGATGGTGGGCGGCCAGGAGGACATGCTCGTCGACATCGCCCTCGACCTCACCGGTGCTCACTGAACGCAAGATCCCTGCTTTCGCGCGGTGAGGAGCCTCAGCGCGTAACGGCCAGCACGGCTTCGGCCAGCTCGGGCCGGCAGACCACCAGATCCGGCAACTTCGGGTCTGACCGGTTGTAGGCCAGGGCGGACCCGTCGATGCGCGAGGTATGCAGACCGGCGGCGCGGGCCACCGCCACCGGGGCGGCCGAGTCCCATTCGAATTGACCGCCGGCATGCACGTACACGTCGGACAGCCCCTGGACGAGTGAAGCCACCTTGGCCCCGGCGGAACCCATTTCCACCAGCACCCCGTCCAGTGCGTCACGCACGGCGAGGGCGATCGCGGGCGGCCGGGTGCGCGACACCACGATGCGCGGCTTGCCCGGCGCCGCGGGAGGCGAATCGACCTCGGGAGTGGCCAGGGTGATGCCCTGCGCCGGGAGTGCCACCGCACCGGCAACCAGCTCGCCGGCCTCCCACAGCGCGACGTGCACGGCCCAGTCGTCGCGTCCGAGCTCGGAGAATTCCCGGGTGCCGTCCAGCGGATCCACGATCCACACTCGCTGGGAGCGCAGTCGGACCGGATTGTCGATGCCCTCCTCGGACAGCACCGCGTCGTCGGGCCTTTCGTTGGCGAGGGCGGCCATCAGAAAGTCGTGGGATCGCTTGTCTCCCGCGGCTTTCCGCTCGCTCGGTTCGGCGTCGGCGAACTCTTCGCGGACCGTGAGCAACAGCCGCCCGGCCTCGGTGGCCAGCCGTGCGGCCAGTTCGTGGTCGTCCGTCAGTTGCAGGGCCATCACAATCCTTAACTTGGTAGCGTTGACCAACTTTACCCTGCGAGGACGACGCTGACGGGCCCCACCCCGGGTGGGAAGTTCCGGCCGTAATCTGGTGAATGTGAGCGGGGGCAACGTTCCTTTATTGAGCAGGTTGCGACGCATTCCACGGGGGCGTCTGATCGTGGTCGGCATCGTCTCGGTGGTTGCGCTGGGGGGCGTCCTCGCCTTCGTGGGGGCGAAGCTGGCCGAGGGCAACCGCGACGCCGGGCCACCAACGGCCCAGCCGCCGCCACCGCAGAGTTTCGCCATCCCGGGCTGCTACAACCTGTCCGCCCCGCCGCTCGAGCGCCCCAAGCGGCTCAACGTGCTGGGCTGCGCCAGCGTAGCCGTTGCGCTGCAAGACATGTCGTGGAGCTCGTGGGGGCCGCAGGGCGCCGACGGCACAGGCAAGGCCGTCTTCAAGGTCTGCGACCCGAATTGCGCAGCGGGGTATCAGCTCACCGAGCCGGTCGTCGTGCACGCGTGGAATCCGCAACCGCCGCGGCGCGAGGCCATCTGCCAGGTCGGCTTGAACATCTTCGCCGACATGATCCTGTCCTTCCCCAAAGGCGTCCCGCCACCGAACGTGCAGAAGATCAACGCCCAGTACAACGGGCAGCCGGCGGTGCACTTCGCCAACTACTCGAGCGGCGACACGCGCGGCACCCAGTTCATCGGCTACACGTACTGCAACTAGCCGCTAGACCTCGATCACCACGGCGCCGCCCTGGCCGCCGCCCGCGCACATGGCCGCGACGCCGATGCCGCCGCCCCGGCGGGCCAGCTCATAGGCCAGCGTGGTCACCATGCGCGCACCCGAGGCCGCGATGGGATGGCCCAGGCTGCAGCCGCTGCCGGAGAAGTTGACCTTCTCCTCGTCGATGCCGTACTCCCGGCACGCCGCGATCGGCACCGAGGCGAACGCCTCGTTGATCTCCCACAGCGCCACGTCGTTGACCGACAGACCGGCCCGCTGCAGCACCTTGCCGATGACCTTGACCGCTCCCAGGCCGGTGTCCCTGGGGGCGACACCCGCGGCCGCCCACGCCCGGACCGTGCCCATCACGTTCAGGTTCTCGGCGGCGGCGTAGTCGCGGTCGACGAGCGCCACCGCCGCGGCGGCGTCGTTGGTGCCGCTGCTGTTGCCCGCCGTGATCGAGAACCCCTCGATCTCGGGGTGCAGCACTTTGAGCGTCGCGAGCTTTTCGACGGTGGTGTCCCGGCGGGGATGCTCGTCGACGGAGAACTCCGTGACCGAACCGTCGAACTGCGTGATCTTCAGCGGGAGGATCTCGTCGAGGAACTTGCCGGCGTCCATGGCGGCAATGGCGCGCTGATGGGAGCGCGCGGCCCAGGCGTCCATCTCTTCGCGAGTGATGCCTACCGCCTGTGCGGTGTTCCAGCCGACCGTGATCGACATGTCTTTGGCCGGCGCATCGGGGGTCTCGACGTGGGTCGGCGGCATCCAGCGCTCCTCGAACTTCAGCTCGGGGCCGGGGATGCGCCAATTCGTCAGCGGCGTCATCGACAACGACTGCACCCCGCCGGCGATGAGCACACGTTCCATCCCGGAGCCGATCTGGGCCGCGGCGTTGCCGATGGCGGTCAGGCTGCCCGCGCAGTGCCGGTTCACCGACTGGCCGGGAATGTCCTCCATGCCGGTCGCGGTGGCCGCATACCGTGCCAGATCTCCACCGCCATAGTGCGATTCGGCGAAGATGATGTCGTCGATCGCGGAGGGGTCGACGCCGGACCGGCGCACCACCTCGGGAAGCACCGCGGTGATCAGCGTCTCGGGCGGGGTGTTGACGAGCGTGCCCTTGAAGGAGCGGCCGATCGCCGTCCGAACCGCTCCGACAATGACGGGTGTAGCCATGTTCTCAACCTCGAAGGGTCTGGCTGCGATGGGCAGCGCGGATGTCAGCAGATAACGCAAATCGTAACAAATACCGTATGGCCAATAGTAAACGGCCTAAGTTCACCTGGACCGGGTGGACGAAGAGAGTTGACCGGTCGATCTTCACGAACAGGACACAATGGGCCCATGACAACCAGATCAGCCGCCGGCCGTGACACCACCCAACTGGCCGCGTACCGGGTCGCGGCGATGCTCATCGGCGTGGGGACGCTTCACTTCGTGGCGCCCAAACCGTTCGACACCATCGTTCCCGCCGAGCTGCCCGGAAGCGCACGGTTCTACACCTATGCGTCGGGTGTGGCCGAGGTGGGGGTCGGGGCGGCGTTACTGCCGCGACGCACCCGGCGATTGGCCGCGCTAGCGGCGGCCGTGTTGTTCATCGGGGTGTTCCCGGCAAACGTCAACATGTGCCGGTTGTGGTGGAACAAGCCCTGGCCGATGCGGATCGCCGCTCTGGCTCGGCTGCCCCTGCAGATCCCCATGATCACCACCGCGCTCAAGATCAGCCGCAACAGCTGACTCCCACGGCGGGCACATCTGCCGCAGCCGTGCCTGCCGGAGGGGATGCTCGGAGTGCCCGCCTCGCAGCGACTATGCGCGCGGGGCGGCTCCACGTTCCATCGCCCGGTGTTGTCGCTCGGAGGCGGGCAATTTGTGCGGCTCCCGGCGCGGGGACTGGTGTGGCCGGTGTGAACGGTGAGAGGTCGGCACACCCGATCCCTAGGCGCGGCACTCGCCGGTCGCCGCACTCGAATCAATTGTGGGGCAAAAAGAATACAGTTCTTCCAATGCGCGCTGATAGCTTGGCACCGGCGCCTGAGCCGGAAGATCCACATCGGTTCCACCGGCGCAGCGGAAACAATGAGTCGCTCGCAGAAAGACAACCATGGATTCAGCCCGAGCAAATATCGAACTTCTCAAAGCCTGGTTGGACGCCCACAACCGCGGTGACATCACCGCACTCGAGTACATGTCCAACGATGTCGAGATCGTGGAAATGCCAACCGGGGTCGTCTGGCGCGGCCGGCAGGACATGGAGAACCTCGCCCGATTGGCCTATTCCCGCAAGAGTCACAAGAGACTGACTCACATCTTTGCCACCGAGACGGCTGCGTGCATGGAATACGTCACCGTGGTGTCGATGGCGGGCGAGGTGAGCCCGTTCGAGAAGGAATGGGGTCTGCACGGAATCGATATTTCGCGTGCTGAACCGACAAGCGACGTGTTCGAACTGCCGGTTTGCTTCGTATGCGAAATCAAGGACGGCAGAATTCACCGCGCACGGGAATACTGGGACGCCGCCAGCGCGTCGCGTCAGCTGGGTGTGCATGAGCAGCAAGACAATTCAGGCCACTGACGAAGCAGTAGCCGCACCCGTCATCCGCTGCGGTCGACCGAACGCCCGAGGAACGCCATGAGCCGGGCCGTCGGCGTCGCATCCGCCGGCGCGGCTTGGGCCGGACCGAAGCCACCTGGTCGCCGCAACATCTGTTCCGGGGCCGATTCCACCAGCCCACGGCCCAGCGCGAGCAGGTCCTCGGGCAGCTCGATCAGCCGCCCTTGTGAGCGATGGATGTCCCAGGCGTGCATGGCCAAGTCCGAGACGGGATAGGTCAGCGCCCGATGCAACGGAACCTCACCTTCCGGCGATGTCCGCATCCCGTCGAAGTCGGCTTCCGGCAGGGCGTCTCGTAGCCGCGTCGCCAGCTCACGAAGGCGCGCCGCCGGGTCGTCGCACATCCAGTCGGAAGGCTGCGAGGGACCTCCCCAGATCTCGCCGTCCTCCACGAGGGTCACGACTTTCGCTGCGCTGCCGGTGACGTGACCCACCAGCTCGCGCAGGCTCCACCCCTCGAGATTGGATGGCTGGTCCCAGCTGTCCGGTGAAATGTGGTCGACGGCATCGATGAGTAGGTCGAGCGCCTCGGTAGCCATCACGCCGAGCCCGGAGGTCGTGTTGTCCATTCAGCCTCCTAAAGTTCAACGGGAAAACTTCCGCTACCGTCGGCCGCGTACCGTCCAGAAGTCTAGGGTCGCAAGTCACACGGGAGGGCCGCTTGGGCAAGACAGATATCGCAGCGGTTCTCGCGGTCGCCGCCGCCCTGATGGTTGGCATCGGAGACGTCATCCAGCAGCGATCCGCCCAGCAGGTCACCGACAAACCGGTTGGCACCCTCGCGCTATTTCGCCGGTTGCTTCGCGATCGCCAATGGTGGACGGGCAGTCTGGTGGCCGGCGCGGGATTCGGGTTTCAGGCCGCCGCGCTGGGCCTGGGTTCGGTGGTGCTCGTACAGGCCCTGTTGGTGACGTCGCTGCTGTTCGCGCTGCTCATCAGCGCGCGAGCGAACCACCGGAGAATCACTGTGCGGCAAGGGATTTGGGCCGTATTGCTGGCAGCCGCGGTTGCGGTGGTGGTGACGGTCGGCGACCCGCAGGAGGGAACGCCGCGAGGGTCGGTGCATACGTGGACCATCGTGGCGTTGGTCATGGGCCCCGCGCTGATCCTGTGCGTCGCGGGCGCGCGCATGTTCCCGGGCGGGGTCGGCGCGCTGTTGCTGGGCCTGATGTCCGGCTCGCTGTGGGGATTGTTTTCGGTGTTGACCAAGGGCGTGGTCGACCAACTCGACCACGGCATCCCGGCGTTGCTGCGCATACCCGAGCTGTACGTGTGGGTGGTGGTGGCGATCGCGGCCACGGCCTGGGAACAATCGGCGTTTCGGGCCGGCCCGCTCACCGCATCGCTTCCTGCGGTCACCGTCGCCGAGCCGGTCGTCGGATCGGTGCTCGGTGTCACCGTGCTGGGCGAGACGCTGCGAACCAACGACGTCGGCCTAGTCGCGCTCGGGGTATCGGTCACCGTCATGGCCGCGGCGGTGATCGCGCTGGCGCACAGCCAGGCCACCGGCGCCCCGCCAGCCGACGAAAAGCCTGCGGTATCAGCCTGATCGGCCGCGCGAGCCGACTCGGTGCGCCGTGCCGTCCGGATCGACATAGGCGAATTCGCGCAAGCCATAGGGCGTGTCCTGCGGTGGGATCAGGCGGCCATCGAGGCCTTCCAGTGCCGCCCACTCCGCATAGATGGCATCGGCATCGCTGACGTAGAGGTACACGCTGGCGGCGGTGCGCAGCGGGTCGTGCTCATCCCATTCGGTGAGGTGGATCGACACTGATCCACGTTCGACGAAGCCGTAACGATCCGGTCCGTCGTATCGGCGCGCATCGAAGCCGAGTCGTCGATAGCGATCCAGGGCGGCGTCCAAATTTAGGACCGGGACGATCGGCGCTACCGATGTGAAGTCGACTGCGGTCATACCGCGAAGATAGCGTTCGGCACTGAACTTGCCCAAGACAACCGGCAGCTGTCGTACGCTTCGTTCGCGAATAAGTGCTGAATAGGACGACGCGCGGGGGGTGCGCGAATGCTTGATAGCCGAATCAAGTAGGAAGGCACTCGATATGCGCCAGCTGACCAAGGCGCTTGCTAGTGCGGCCATTGGAATGCTGGTCGCCGGCTGCGGCAACAATGACGGCGGCGGCGCTGCCTCGTCATCCGCCATCACCAGCACCAGGGCGTTGTCGTCCAATGCTCCCCTGACGAAGGCCCAGCTGCCCGACCTGATGCTCAGCCCGAGCGAAATCGACACCGCGCTGGGCGTCACCGGAACATCGAGTGACCCACCGAAAACCGCGCTGGAAGAAGACACCGTAAAGCGCACCAATTACACCCTTCCCGCCGAATGCAAGTACGCCATCCACGCGGCTCTGGAACCCGTTTATGCGGACAGCGGTTACACGGCGGTTTACGGCTACCACGACCTTGCACCCGCTCCCCCGGGTGCGAATGACCTGGAAAGCCCTGACGTGTATCAGTTTGTCGTGTTGTTCCCGTCGCCCGACCAAGCGAACGCGTTTTTCACCACCTCGTCGCAGCAATGGCCCGCGTGCGCCAACCGGTCGGACACCGTACCCGCCGATGACACCCATCCCGAACTTCAGTGGAAGGTGGGACCGGTCGCCAACGCCAACGGGGTTCTGAGCGAAACCGTGACCCTGACCGTCAACCGAAACGGCGTGAATGTCACCGTGCCCTGCCAGCGGGCGCTGACCGTCCGCAACAACGTCGTCATCGACGTCGACGCGTGCCGCAAGGACGCGGGCGACCTTGGCGTCAGCCTCGCCAATCAGATCGCCGGGAAAGTCGGCAAGCAATAGGACCTCACTGGCCGCCCGCCGTTTACCTCCCGGCGGTAGCTACTCGCCGGGACCGCGGCGTACGATCTTGCGGCCGGTCAAGCGACGCCACTTGCGCCACCACCGATCCTGGCGGTAAGCCGTAGCTGCACACAATGTCGCGGGCCGGTTTCGTGCAGTCTGCTCGAAGGGTCGGTCGCGGGGTGTCGAGGAGGAGCGAATGAGCGCATCGGAGACGGGGGCGGCCCAACGCAGCGAGGAGCGGCCGGTGATTCACCTTTCGCAATTGCTGCGCGCGCCGGTGCTGGCCCGCGCCGGGGAAACCGTCGGCCGGGTCGAAGACGTGATCGTCCGGCTGCGGGGCGCCGACGAGTATCCACTGGTGACCGGGATCGTTGCCGGGGTCGGCGGTCGGCGTGTGTTCATCGGCGACAAGTCCATCGACGAGTACACCGCGGACCGAGTTCTGTTGACCAAGAACAAGGTTGACCTTCGCGGCTTCGAGCGCCGCGACGGCGAGGTGCTGTTGCGCGCCGATGTGTTGGGCCACCGGTTGATCGACGTGGCCAACGTGGAGCTGATACGCGCCTACGACGTGGAGCTGGAAGACATCGGCGGCGGATGGATGCTGACGCGCGTGGACACCCGACGGCCACCACGATTGTTCGGGCTGATCAAGCAGTCCGGTGGGCACGCTGCTCGGGATTGGAAGGCGTTCGAACCGCTGATCGGCGACGCACGTTCCGACGCGGTGCGGCGCCTGTCGGACCGGTTCGGCGAGTTCAAAGCCGCCGAGATCGCCGACCTTCTCGAGGAGGCGGACAAGGCCGAGGGCGGCGAGATCCTCGACCGGGTGCGCAGCGATCCCGAACTGGAAGCCGACGTGTTCGAAGAACTGGAGCCGGAAAAGGCCAGCCGACTCCTCGACGGCATGCCCGACAACGAGGTCGCCGCGCTGCTGGGCCGGATGCGCGCCGACGATGCCGCGGACGCGATCGCCGACCTGCGCCAGTCGCGGCGCCGGCGGGTGCTGGACATGATGCCGGGCCCGCAACGCACCAAGGTCATCACCTTGATGGGCTTCAATCCCGAAAGCGCCGGCGGGCTGATGAACGTCGACTTCGTATCGGCCGCCGCCACCACGACGGCGGCCGAGGCGTTGGGCGTGATCACCACCGCCAGCGCCATACAGCCGGAGGCGCTTATCAAACTGCATGTGCTCGACGGGGAGGGACGGCTCGACGGCGTGGTCTCGGTGATCACGCTGTTGCAGGCCCCGTCCGGTGAAACCCTTGAGCGGCTAATGGATTCGGACCCGGTGCGGGTCACCGCCGATGCCGACCTGACGGACGTCGCGCTATTGATGGCCGACTTCAACCTCTACTCCATCCCGGTGGTAGACGAACAGGACCGCGTGCTCGGGGTGGTCACCGTCGACGACGTACTCGAGGCGACGATCCCTGAAGACTGGCGCCGGCGTGAGCCCGCTCCGCGCCCCGTCCGCGAGCTCGCCCAACCCGGTGACCCCAATGCGCGCGTGCCGGGAGGTAACGGGCCGTGACGTCAGGTCGCGAAGAGACGGCCCACAGCGCGGTGCTCGACACCGCGCACCTGGGCGATATCGAGGGCGCGTTCGGACGGATCAGCGTCGGCGAAACCGAGCACGCACGCACGTGGAAGACACGGTTGCTGACCCTGCTGGCGATCGTCGGTCCGGGAATCATCGTGATGGTCGGCGACAACGACGCCGGCGGCGTGGCCACCTACGCCCAGGCCGGGCAGAACTACGGCTACTCCCTGCTGTGGGTGCTACTGCTGTTGATACCCGTGCTGATCGTCAACCAGGAAATGGTGGTTCGGCTCGGGGCGGTCACGGGCGTCGGACACGCGCGGTTGATCAACGAGCGCTTCGGCCGCGGCTGGGGCTGGTTCTCGGTGGGCGACCTGTTCTTGCTGAACTTCTTGACGATCGTCACCGAGTTCATCGGTATCAGCCTGGCCGCCGAGTACATCGGCGTCTCCAAATACGTGGTGGTGCCGGTGTCGGCGGTGGCACTGGTCGCGATCATGGCAAGCGGAAGCTTCCGGCGCTGGGAGCGCGCCATGTTCGTCTTCATCGCCGTCACCCTGCTACAGATCCCGATGCTGCTGATGTCTCACCCGCAGTGGGCCCAGGCGGCGAAATCCTTCGTGATACCGCGTATTTCGGGCGGCGTGAGCTCGGACGCGGTGCTGCTCATCATCGCCATCGTGGGCACCACCGTGGCGCCCTGGCAGCTGTTTTTCCAGCAGTCCAACGTTGTCGACAAGCGCATCACCCCGCGTTTCATCGGCTACGAACGCGCCGATACCGTGCTGGGCGCCTTCGTCGTCGTCATCGGCGCGGCCGCGCTGGTGATGACCGGCGAATGGGCGGCACGTTCCACCAACACCATCGGCGGTTTCATCGACGCCGGCGCCACCGCCCACCTCCTTGGGGAACATCGGGGGACGCTGGGCTGGATCTTTGCGATCGTCCTGATGGACGCCTCGATCATCGGCGCCGCCGCGGTGACGCTGGCCACCAGTTACGCCTTCGGTGACGTGTTCGGCCTGAAGCACTCGCTGCACCGCGGATTCGCCGATGCCAAGCAGTTTTACCTCTCCTACACCGCCATGGTGGCGGTGGCCGCGGCCGTCGTTCTGATACCGGGTGCTCCGCTGGGTCTGATCACCACCGCCGTTCAGGCCCTTGCCGGCCTACTCCTGCCCAGTGCCAGCGTCTTTCTGCTGCTGCTGTGCAACGATCGGGAAGTGTTGGGGCCGTGGGTCAATCGCCCGTGGCTCAACGGGGTTGCCGGGTTGATCGTCGGCACGCTGCTGCTGCTGTCCGGAATCCTGATGGCCACCACCCTGTTCCCCCAACTCGATGTCCTCGCGGTGGCCGGCTACCTGGCCCTGGTCCTGATCGTCCTCGCCGCTGGGGCTGTACCCGCGCTCCGCTGGATGGCCCGGCGGCAACCCGCGGCGCCCCCGGCACCACTGCCGGCACGCGGAGTGGACCGCAATACCTGGCGCATGCCACCACTGACCCTGCTGGAGCCGGTCACCTGGTCACCGGGCACCCGTCTCGGGATGATCGCACTGCGGGGCTACCTGATCCTCGGCGCATTGCTATTGGTGGTCAAGGCAATACAGCTCAGTCACTGACCGCTTGTCGTATCCGACGGGCCACCTCGCCGTACCGCTCGAAACGCTCCGGATCACCCACGGCGTTGTAAAGCACGAGCCGCGTGGCCATTCCGGCATATTTCTCCTTCAGCGCGTCCGCCAACCCGTCCCACGACGACTCGGTGGCAAAGACCGCGATGTGCTCGTCGCTGACCTGGGCCGCCATCCCCGCGAAGTCCCCGGCCTTCTGCTTCTCGCGAATCCGGGCGGTCGTGCCCTCGAACCCGGCCTGGTCCCAGATGAACGCGTAATTCGGTGTGCTGCCGTAGAAGGCCATGCTGGCTCGCACCACTTCGCGTTGCTTGTGGAGCTCTTCGTCGCCGTCGCCGACGATGGTCATCACCGGGACGATCACGGCGAGGTCCGACGGCGAGCGTCCCGCCTTCGCCGCTCCGTCGGCGACGTTCGGCAGGACGTGACGGGCGATGTAGCCGGGCTCGCCGATCGGGTGCACGTGCACCCCATCGGCCACTTCGCCCGCCATCCGCAGCATCCACGGATTGACCGCTGCGATATCGACTTTCGGATCGGGCGCCTCGATCGGACCCGGGCTCCATTGCGGGGTGATGAAGTCGAGGTCATAGAAATCGCCGTGGTGCTCGAGCGTCCCGGATCTAAACGCCGCGAAGCACGCCTTGACGGCGAACAAGTAGTCGCGCAGCCGGGGGCCGGGCCGCTCGAACGCCACGCCGTAGCGCCGGACGACGTGGGTGCGCACCTGGGTGCCCAGGCCCAGCCGGAAGTTTCCGCCGGTCGCTTCCTGAAGCTCCCACGCCGTGGCTGCCGTGACGAAGGGGCTGCGCGGGAACGCCACCGCCACGCCCGTGGACAACGCGAGGCCCGGAGCGGCCTGCGACGCCACGGCGGCGTTGAGGTAGGCCGTGCGCCCCGTCTCGGTGAACAGCAAACCGGAGAATCCGGCCGATTGCGTGCGCCGGGCCAAGTCGCCGATCTGGTGTAGCGGCTGAGGGACCGTCATCGCGTCGACGTGCATTCCTCGGAGCCTACGTGGGGCCGAGCGCTGTGCGGGCCGCGGGACAACCGCGCCGCCGATATCCACCTCTTGCTGGGCGGCCGGTTCACAGTGTTAGCTCTGTAGACAACAGCAACCACATCGGTATCGCTAATAGGAGGATTTCGAACATGCTTCGTGGATGGGTCATGGCCGGAGCAATCGCAGTGGGAATTGCCCTGGCTCCCCCGGCCCTGGCCGCCCCGTCGACGACGACAACCACGACGACGACCTCACCGACGACGGGTGGCAGCGTTTACTACCCGAACTGCAAAGCGGCGTGCGCCGCCGGCGCCGCCCCGATCTACGCGGGGCAGCCGGGATACCGGGCGCCGCTCGATCGTGACGGCGACGGCATCGCGTGCGAAGTCTGCCACTGACGCTGCGGCGCTCGACGTCCGTGCCCACGGCGCGAAGGCTCGCCATCATCTCGATCGCCTGGGCCGGTCTCCTGGCGTGCGGGTCGCAGCACGCCGCACCGCCCAACGCCTCGGGTTCGGGCGCGACAACGTCGTCGACGACTCCGAGCTCGAGCGCATCTAGAGCGGTCGCCCCGCCCGCGACCACCAGCACGCCGGCGTGCGTCGGGTTATCGATATGTCCGCCACCGCCGCCGGATGCCGAGGGAAATCCGGCGTGCTACTACGCCGACGGGTGGCGCGCCGACTCCTCAGGTGCCGGGATCGAGGTGTGGTACTTCCGTGACCCGAAAGACCCGTCCCAGCAGGCCAAGATCACGGCGCTGGTGCGCAAGAAGGATGGGACCAACGAATCCCAGGACGCCGACATCGCCGCCGACCAACAAGTGCATCGGTTCGGGTTCCCCAGCGTCGCGCCGGCGGCGGTGCAAGAGGTGTTGCTCAGCAGCGTCAGCGGCCGCTGCTTTGTCATCGGCGGCTGACGCCCGCGTGCTCAGCGTCTCGGGGGACGGTGGCTCACTGGAGCGGTAAAGCCTTGGGTGTCGTCGAAGTGGGCCCACTGCCCGTCGTCGTTGACCTCCATGCGCCAACCCAGCTCGGTACTGCCGCCAATCGAGTGGGTGAACCAGGCGTGCGCGGACTCCGCGCTGGCAAAATCCTTCGTCGCGATGACCCGCCCACGTGGGTCGATGACGCGAAACTCAGCCATGGGATGTGATTATCCCTGCCAGCGGCTTTTCAATCGAGCTAATCGCCCATTTGCCGACAAAGCCGACAGCGAACGGTGTTCTCGCGGATCTGGCAAATCCCGGACTACACGGTGCGGGTCAAGCGGTCAGCCAGCAGCTCGGCGAACCTCGCCGGATCGTCGAGCGCGCCGCCTTCGGCGAGAAGTGCTGTGCCGTAAAGCAATTCGGCGGTCTCGGCGACCTCAGCAAGTGCGACGTCGCCGTCAGCCTTCTTTTGCGCCTCGCGCAGCCCGGTCACCAGGGGATGGTTGGGGTTGAGTTCGAGGATCCGCTTGCCGACCGGGATGTCCTGCCCGGACGCACGGTAGAGCCGGGCGAGGGCGGGGGTGATTCCGAACGCGTCGGTGATCAGGCAGGCCGGCGAGTCCGTCAGGCGGCTGGAAAGCCGTACCTCCCTGACGTGCTCGCTCAACGTCTCCTTCATCCAGGTCAGCAAGTCGGCGAATTCCTTCTGCTGCTCCTCGCGCTCCGCCTCGCTCTCGTCGCCTTCGGAGCTGAGGTCCACCTCGCCCTTGGCGACCGACTGCAGCGGCTTGCCGTCGAACTCGGTCACGGTTCCCACCCAGACTTCGTCGACCGGGTCGGTGAGCAGTAGGACCTCGTAACCCTTGGCTTTGAACGCCTCGAGGTGCGGCGATTTCAGGATCTGTTGCCGCGTCTCCCCCGTGGCGAAGAAGATCTGCTCTTGGCCGTCCTTCATGCGCTCCACGTACTCGGCGAGGGTGGTGGCCTCCTCCTCGCTGTGCGTCGAGGCGAACGAGGATATTTGCAACAGGGTGTCCCGGTTGTCGAAGTCCGACAGCAGCCCCTCTTTGACGACTCTGCCGAACTGGGTCCAGAAGTTGCGGTAGTCGTCCGGCCGGTCGGACTGCAGTTCCTTGATGGTGGAGAGGACCTTCTTGGTGAGGCGCCGGCGAATCGCCTTGATCTGCCGGTCCTGCTGCAGGATTTCGCGCGACACGTTGAGCGACATGTCCTGGGCGTCGACGACGCCCTTGACGAAGCGCAGGTATTCGGGCATGAGCTGGTCGCAATCGCCCATGATGAACACCCGCTTGACGTACAGCTGAATCCCGGTCTGAGCGTCGCGGTTGAACAGGTCGAACGGCGCGTGGGACGGGATGAAGAGCAAGGCCTGGTATTCGAAGGTGCCCTCGGCCTTCATCGCGATGATTTCGAGCGGGTCATCCCAGGCGTGCGCGATGTGCTTGTAGAACTCCTGGTATTCCTCCTCGGAGACCTCTTCCTTGGGCCGCGCCCAAAGCGCCTTCATCGAGTTGAGGGTCTCGGTATCGATGACGACCTCTTCGCGGGTCTCTTCCGAGCCTTCCTCGACAGGAACCTGGATCCGCCGTTCGACCTCCATCCGGATCGGCCAGGCGATGAAGTCGGAGTACTTCTTCACCAGGCCCCGGATCTTCCACTCCGAGGTGTAGTCGTGCAGCTCGTCCTCGGCGTCCTCGGGCTTGAGGTGCAGCGTGACCGACGTTCCCTGCGGAGCGCTCTCGACGGCTTCGATGGTGTAGGTGCCCTCGCCGCTCGACTCCCATCGGGTCGCTTCGCTCTCGCCGGCCTTGCGGGTGAGCAGCTCGACCTTGTCGGCGACCATGAAGCTCGAGTAGAAACCGATGCCGAACTGACCGATCAGTTCCTCCGAGGCGGCCTCGTTCTTGGCGTCCTTTGCCTCCCTCAACTGCTGGCGCAGTTCCGCGGTGCCCGACTTGGCCAGGGTGCCGATCAGACCGACGACCTCGTCCCGCGTCATACCGATGCCGTTGTCACGGATGGTCAGCGTGCGTGCGTCCTTGTCCACCTCGACCTCGATGTGCAGGTCGGAGGTGTCCACGTCGAGGTCCTTGTTCCGGAAGGCTTCCAGCCGGAGCTTGTCCAATGCGTCGGAGGCGTTCGAGATCAACTCCCGCAGAAACGAATCCTTATTGGAATAGACGGAGTGGACCATCAGGTCCAGCAACTGTCGGGCCTCTGCCTGAAACTCCAACTGCTCGACACGCGCGTTCATCGACATTCCCTACATTTCTCCCAGGACATGACGTTTCAAATTTACCGAGGTGCGAAGCGCTCGTGTCCGGGGGTTCGCCCGTAGCGATCACGTCGGGCCTACGCTGAACAGATGTCTGTTGCTCAACGCGAACGAGCCGCCCTTGTCGACACTCTGCGCGGCGTGGGACCCGATGCGCCCACCCTCTGCGAAGGGTGGAAGACGCGGGACCTCGCCGCCCACCTCGTCATCCGCGAGTACCGGCCCGACGCCGCTCCGGGCATCGTCATCCCCTTCTTCGCCCAGCACACCGAGAAGGTCCAGGACCAGACGGCCGAGACCGAGTGGGGCGAGCTGGTGGACAAGGTCGCGTCCGGCCCGCCGGTGTACTCACCGCTCAAGCTGCTCGACGCGGTGGCCAACGTCGCCGAGATGTTCATCCATCACGAGGACGTGCGCCGCGCCCAGCCGGGCTGG
Source organism: Mycobacterium sp. 852002-51613_SCH5001154 (assembly GCF_001667425.1). Classification (NCBI taxonomy): domain Bacteria; kingdom Bacillati; phylum Actinomycetota; class Actinomycetes; order Mycobacteriales; family Mycobacteriaceae; genus Mycobacterium; species Mycobacterium sp. 852002-51613_SCH5001154. The sequence continues at coordinate 82,836 of NZ_LZII01000056.1, forward strand.
AACCCGCGCGAGCTGGAGCCCGCCCTGGCCGCCAGGCTGCGCCGCACCCTGCCGCTGATGGCCCGGGTCACGCTCGCCAAGGTGCCGGGCCGGGTGGCGTTGCGCACCCCGGAGGGCAAGACGCTGCTGACTGCGGGCCGAGGCCCGGCGGTCACGGTGACCGGTGCACCTGAGGAGCTGCTGCTGTTCGCGGTCGGGCGCTCCGCTCGAGTGGAGTTCGACGGCGACGCATCCGCGGTACAGGCCGTCCGGGATGCGCCCAAAGGGCTTTAGTCGCTCGACGACCGCACCCTCAACTTTTCTCGTGACTGTCTCGATGATCAGCCGAAGGCCTCGCGAAGCTCTTTCTTGACCACCTTGCCGAATTGATTGCGCGGCAGCGCATCGACGATCACGAGGCGCTCGGGATGTTTGTAGCGGCTCAGTCCGCGTGAATGGCAGTGCCGCACCAGCGATTCCAACGACAGGCCCTCAGCCGACGCCGGCACCACCACCGCGCATACGCGCTCACCGGTGCGTGGGTCGGGGACCCCGATGACCGCGACGTCGGCGACCGCGGGATGGGTGGCCAGCACATTCTCGACTTCGAGGGCCGACACGTTCTCCGCGTTGCGGATGATCGCATCCTTGATGCGCCCGGTCACGCGGACGTTGCCGTCCTCGTCGACCAGCCCGAGATCGCCTGTGCGGAGCCAGCCGTCCTGGTCGAACGCGTCGGCGTCGAGCGTGGCGTCCGCGTACCCGAGAAAGCACTGCGGTCCCTTGAGGCGCAGCTCACCTTCCTGCCCGACGGGCAGTTCGGCTTCGTCGCCGCCGACCACCCGGACACTGACTCCCGCCGTCGGCGCGCCGACAGTGTGGTCGAGCGACTCGGGCGCGGCGCTCAGCGATGGTGAAGCCGCCACCGGGAATTCGGTGAGCCCCCACGCGTTGGCGATGCCGGGCAGGCCGAAGGCCTCGCGGATTTGGCGGCCCAGTTCGGCCGTGATCGGCGCGCCGCCGGCCAGGCAGCCGCGGAGGAAGGGAAACAGCGGCTGGTCGCCATGGGCTCGTTGGGCCTCGAGGAATCCGACGAAGAACGGGGTTGCCGTGCCGAGGAAAGTCGGTTTGTGCTCCGCGATGGAAAACGGTGTCGTCGCCGGGTCGAATACCTCAAAGAGCGCCAGCCGCATGCCGGTTCGCAGCGCGGCGGCCAGCATGACCGCCCCGCCGATGTGCGCGACCGGAAAGGCGATGGGATCGACGTCGCTGCCGGTGATGCCGATCGCGCTGACCAGTCCTGATGCGCCGGCGATCACCGATGCGTCGGTATGGCGGATTCCTTTGGGCGCCGCGGTGGTTCCCGACGAGTAATAGACCCAGCGCGCGTCGCGGGCGGACGCCGGCGGCGGCCCGAGCGCGTCCGTGGCAGCGCGGGGCAGCCGCAGCTTGCCGTCGTCCGGCGGCGTCGCCAAGTCAACGGTGATGACTTCGAAGCCCCGCGTCGCGGCCAGGTTCCGCGCCAGCGCGCCGTACTCGAATCCGCGCCAAAGTTTGGGCACCACAAGGTATTCCGAGGACAGCTGCTCGGTGATGAAGCCGACCTCGTGCTCTCGCAGTATCGGGATGATGGGATTTTGCACCGCGCCGATCCGGGCCAGCGCCGCCATGACGACCATGGTCTCGAGCGTGGTCGGCAGCTGCCAGGACACGACGGTTCCCGCGCGAATCCCGCGTTCGGTGAACGCGGCGGCGGTCGCGCAGGCGGCATCGTGGAACTCACGGGTGGTCAGGCTGCGCCCCATGTCATCGGCGAGCAGCGGCCGCGGCGAGGCCTGCGCCGCGTCGGCAATCAGCGTCCAGTAGGTGGCGTCGCTCCCGATGCTCATTCGTTCGTCGGATTGACCTGCGTCGGGCGGAATCCCGAGTGGGCTATCGCGACCGACACAGCACTGCCGATGGGCCCCTTGCGGTCGACGAGCACGGCCGACCCCGTGGCCACGCCCTCATGGCTGTAATGCGTCAACGACGCCATGCCGATATGGGGCCCTTCGGGCAGCCGGCTCAACGTGAGCGTGTAGTCGGCGTTGATGAATTGCAGACCGTTCGTGCCCCAGTTGGCAAGGGACGCCGTGATATCGGCCGCCATGGCCGCGCGGGTGAAGGCACTGAGCGGTTCGCCGTCGATGAGGCAGCGTGTCTCATAGAGCCAGGTGTATTTCGGACCGGAGGTGTCAACCCATTCGGGATCGCGATTCTGCAGTTCGGTGCCCCAGCCATAGGTGCGCATGAACAGCGTGGGTTGCGCGCCGTCCTCGATGGGTAGCGGCGGCATCTGCAGATTCGGCGACCACACCTGCCCCTCCGGCTGAGGGCCGCGCCGTAGGAACAAGGCGCTCCCCCGCGCCACGGGGACACCACGCTGGGTGAGGACCGCCTCGACGAGGCGTAGCCGCCGACGATCGTGGTGCACGGTGGTGTGCACCTCGATGGGTTCCAGCGCGGCCGGTGCGGGAAGGTCGACGGTCAGCCGCGCGGGTTGCAGTTGTGGGTCGTCGACCGCGCGTTCAACGGCCCAACCCAGCAGTCCGCCAACCACGTGCCCGCTGAGCGAGGGGCCCCACCCACCGCGCCCGATCGGATTTGGCACGAAACGGGTTTCGTCGCGCTGGAAGTACGGCGTCTGCGCCGCTGAATCAACGTCATCCGGCACGAAATTCGTTTCGGTCAATGCGCGACGCTCCGCCCAGAGTTGGGTCCCCCGTGTGGGGATGGCAACAGTTGATATTACTGTTTGAATTCCAGTCCCCCGGGCCGACCTCTCTCAGGTCAATCCCCTAGCCGAGCAAGGGTGTTGGCACCCTTAGGCGATCGCCGCACCGACCAAGTGGCCGATCACGTATGTGATCGACAACGCGAGACCACCTCCGATGACATTGCGCAGGACCGCCCGGCCCCTCGGCGCCCCACCCAAACCGGCCGATACCGCCCCGGTGAGCACCAGCGCGGCGAGTACCGCGGCCACGGTGACCGGGATTCTCCACGTCGCGGGCGGCGCCAAGATCGCGATCAACGGCAGGAGGGCGCCGACTGCGAACGACAGCGCCGAGGAAGACGCGGCCTGCCACGGGTTGGTCAGCTCCTCGGGATTGATACCGAGTTCGACTTCGGCATGGGCGAGGAGCGGATTGTGGTCAGTGAGTTCCTCGGCCACGGTGCGCGCGGTCGCGGCGTTCAGGCCTTTGGCTTCGTACAGGGCGGCAAGCTCGTCCAACTCGGCGGCCGGATCGTCACGCAGCTCCTGGCGCTCCTTGTGCAACAGCGCCTTCTCGGTGTCACGCTGGGTGCTCACCGACACGTATTCGCCCAGCGCCATCGACACGGCCCCGGCGACCAGTCCGGCGGTGCCGGCGGTCAATACCGGAGCGCGTTCCACCGTCGCGGCCGCGACTCCCACCACGATGCCCGCCGTCGAGACGATTCCGTCGTTGGCGCCCAGGACTCCGGCGCGCAACCAATTCAATTTCGATGACACCGAACCCGAATGCGGTTCGGACGGATGCGGATGCGACGGACTCGACACGGCCGCAACGATATACATCAAAGACCCGCTCGACTAGGAAACGTAGCCTTTCCAAAGCGGCTACCAGCCTCTCGGCCTCGCCGGGTCTCCTGAAGGCGGCCGTGTCAAGCCGGCGTCGATCCGCGACACGTAAACGTCTGCGGCGACACGCCGTCGCGGGTCGCAGTGGTTTATATCTCGCGGTTCCCCCGGGGGCCGTCCATCTTCCGTTACGCCGACACCCAGGTCGGCGCGCCCCAGAAGTTCTGCTTGGGCCACGCACAGCCGATGCATAGGCAAGCTATCTATGGTCGGTTTGTGTAAGGGGGGATTCCGAGGCATTCACTAATAGTTAGACAGGTGAAGGACTATGAAATTTAAGCAAATACTTGGGGGGATAACCGTCGCCGGTGCCCTGAGCGCCGCAGTGTTGGGCATGGGGGGCGGCGTCGCCAACGCCGCTCCGGGAGCGCCGCCGCCCGGTCCTGCCGGTAACCACGGTGGTCCGGCTCCCGGAGGTGTCCATCCGCCGAACGCACCCGGTGACCCGGGCGGACCCGGCGGCCCGGGTGGGCCGGGTGGACCAGGCGGACCCGATCATCCCGGCGGACCTCCGGGTGGACCCGGCGGACCCGATCATCCGGGCGGACCTCCCGGTGGCCCCGGCGGACCCGATCATCCGGGTGGACCCGGCGGCCCCGGCGGACCTGGCGCGCCCGATCATCCGGGCGGACCCTGGCACGGAGACGCCCACCGCGGCTACTTCCGGGGTGCCCCGTGGGGTGACGGGCCGGCACCTTGGGGACCCGGTGAGCCGCCCCGGCCCGCGTGGGACCGGCCGCTCCCCCCGCCCGGCGGGCAGTGGGGATATGGCCCGATCAACTACTGGGGCTACCAGGAAACTCCCGTGTGGGACCCCGGATTCAATCAGTGGGGCTTCTGGTTCTTCGGGGTTTGGATTCCGCTGTAAACAGCGGTAAAAGCAACGCCCGCTTCGCCACTCGGCGAGGCGGGCGTTGTGCTGTCAGTCGATAGCTCCGGGACTTTTGGCCTTTCGGTGCGGGCCGTCCGCCATGCCATAGGTGCCGTATGGCCCTCGTTTGACGGGTCTCGATAGCGAAACATCGAGGTCACAGTTGCGTTTCCGCACCTGCCTGGCCTGTGTAATCGACTGAAGGGGAGGCGCGATGACCACGCCTGACTTCAAGCCCGCTATCTCGCGGCAGGCGCCAGACCCGCGTGTGACCCTCCTGTACGCAGGCACACTGGTCGTCGCCGTGGTGTCGGGAATCTGCGCACTGGTCGCTCTTGCGGCCGGCTCGCCGCTTCAATTCGGTATCTCGGCGGCGGTATTCGGCGCCAGCTGGATCGCCACCGACTTCATCGAACGGACGGTTGCGCGCGGGCGGGAGCGTTTCGCTCGGCGCTGTGAAATCACCGTGGGGCGGTCCGTCCCCGGCTACCGACCCTCGCGCGTCGTGTACACCGGTGACTACGAGCATTTCTCGCGACCGGCCCCACGCGTCGTGAGCAAGCTAGCCGCCTGACGACCGCTCAGCCCTTGGTGCCGACGGTGATCAGGTCGGAGATGATCCGCGTCCAGGCCGGCCGTGGGATGCGGTGCTGATCGCTGATGACGAACCCGGCGCCTTCGAACAAAGACTTCATCTCCGCCGGCGACGCATTGTGTTGCGGTTTCCACCTATTCGCCGACGATGCCTGCAGCCGCGGTTGCCGCGTACTCAGGGCCGCGACGGCCACCAACCCGCCCGGCGCCAGCACGCGGTGGAATTCGCACAACGCCGCGGGCTGGTCAAAGAAGTGGAACGCCGAGGTGGTCACCACGGCGTCGAGCGCGCCGTCGTCGAAGGGCAGCTGCTCAGCCGGGCCGCGCAACCACTGCACTCGGTCGGTTCTGGCGCGCGCCTGGGCGAGCATACCGTCGGACATGTCTACACCGTAGATCTCGTCCGGCTCCAGCTCGCGGGCAATCCGATCACTGAGAATGCCCGTGCCGCAGGCGATATCGGCGATCTTGCGGGCGTGGTGGGCGCGCAACTGCGCAATCACCTCATCGTGCGGCGGGCGGTAAACCCACTGCTGCAGGAACGGCAGATCGTACGCCGGAGCCAAAAAGCTCCAGAGCCGCGTGACCGCGTCGTTGAGTCCTCGTCGACTCGGTGCCGTCATTCGCTCAGCACCGAGCTGTAGTAGACGGTGTCGGCGACGGACACCGAGTCGTTCGCCTGCGGAATCGCCGCCAGCCCACTGTCAGCCAGCAGCTCACTCATCTGAGTGCCGACCGTCTGCCATCCCAGGTTTTTCAGGTAGTCGGCGACCTCGTTGCGCTCACCCCCGAAACCCAGCTCTTCCCAATCCAGCTCGAAGCCGTGGTCGCGCCATTTGGCGGTGGCCCTGCGCATCATTTCCCGCGCTTTTTCGACGTCCTGCTGCGGCCGGTCCGGGATGGCTTCAACAGCCAGCCTGCTGCCCTGGGCACTCAGCGCGGAGATGTTGTCCAGCAAGCGGTCCTGAGCCTCTGGCGGCAGGTACCCGAAGAGACCTTCCGCGATCCATGCGGTCGGGCGGCCCTTGTCAAAACCGGCATCCACCAACGCTTTCGACCAGTCAAGTCGCAAGTCAATTGCGACCGTGCGCAGGTCCGCCCGGGGGGCGGCACCCAGCTTCGCCAGGGTGGTGGTCTTGAACTCGATCACCTCCGGCTGGTCGATTTCGAACACGGTCATGTCGGCGGGCCATTCCAGCCGGTAGGCGCGTGCGTCGAGGCCGGACGCCAGGATCACCGCCTGACGGATCCCGGCTCGCGCCGCGTTGTGAAAGAAGGTGTCGAAGAACCGGGTCCGGGCGGCCATCGCCACGGGCATGTGCTCGAGTTTCCAACCGGATTCGTGGTCGTCGACGTCGGCCGCGACGAGGTCGCCGTCGACCCATCGCGTGAAGAAGTCCACGCCCACGGCGCGAACCAGTGGTTCGGCGAAACGGTCCTCGATCAGCGGGTTGTCGGCCTTGGTAGCGATCGCTCGGGCCGCGGCCACCATCGTGGCCGTCGCGCCCACACTGGTGGCCAAATCCCAGGTGTCGTTGTCCGTGCGTGGCATACGTTTGGTCCCCTCGGTCTAAGCGATACTTAGCCAGTATAACGACCGCCAGGGGCGATAAGTTCCCGAGCATTTCGCGGCAGGTCGCCGCGCGGCTCAGACGTCCGGCTACCGACCCCTACCCCGGACCGGGACCACCCGGGCCGCCAGGACCACCCGGTCCACCGGGGCCACCGGGGCCACCGGGGCCACCGGGGCCACCCGGCCCGTTCACGGCGGGGACCCAGGGCACGCATTGATGCAAGTCCACGCTCCACACAAACCCCGCAGCGCAATTGGGGTCGGCCCGGCCGATCGCCGGTGCCGCAACTGCCGGCAACATCGCCAACGCGAGGGCGAACGCGCCGAATGCCCAGACACGTACCAACTGCTTGATTGTCATGTCGGTCTCCTCCCGGGCCCGATATTCATTTTGCGACACGTACCCATTGGCGGTGCTGTTATTCGGTAACCAGTTCGAAGACCGGGATGACCCGGTCGGTGCGCTCCTGATACTCGCCAAACCCGGGCGCCCGCTCGACGACGATCCGATAAACGGAATCGCGCTCGCCGCGGGGTAATTCGCGCACCGTCGCCGGTTTGGGGGCCTGTGAGCCGATCTCCACAGTCACCCGCGGGTTGGCGCGGATGTTGTGCACCCAGGCCGGGTTGCTGTTCCGGCCCGCGGCGGATCCGACGATATAGATTTTGCCGTCGACGTCGAAATAGGCGACGGGGTTCACCCGGTGCGCACCGCTGCGCGCACCGGTCGACGTCAACAGCAGCAACGGAAAGCCCTCGAACTGTCCACCCACCTTGCCCCCGTTGCGGCGGAATTCCTCGATATTGCGCTCGTTGAAATCGCGCTCCGATTGCATTGCCTCATCGACCATCACCCCATCCTGGCATGGGCATCCGGCCACCGAGCGACCCGCGATTGATCGCCGCCGAATCCGGGTACCACCTGGGACATCCCATCGGGGGGGTATCCGCTTCCGTAGAAACGAAGTGAGCAAGAGATGGTCGGCTGGCTGGACAGGCTGCAGCGCCGAAACCGCGCGGCGGGTGTGGTGATCGGCGTCGTTTACAAATACCTCGACGATCAAGGCGGTTACCTGTCCGCCCTGATCACCTACTACGGGTTCGTGTCGCTGTTCCCGCTGTTGCTGCTGTTGACGACCGGCCTCGGGGTCATCCTGGCCGGACGCCCCGACCTGCAGGAACAAGTGCTGCACAGCACCTTGAGCCAATTCCCCGTCATCGGCAATCAGCTGCATGAGCCCGCCGGGCTCAGCGGAGGAACCGTAGCCATAGTCGTCGGCGTCCTCGGCGCGCTTTACGGGGGTCTGGGCGTCGGCCAGGCGGTGCAGAACGCGATGGACTCGGTGTGGGCCGTCCCGAGAAACAAGCGTCCTGATCCGATTCGCTCACGCCTGCGCAGCTTGATGTTGTTGTTGGTCCTCGGCTCGGCGGCCCTAGCCGCTACCGCCCTGTCCGCGGCCGGCCAGGCCACCGGGGCGCTAGGCGTATTCGGAAAAATCGGCGTGGCACTGGTGGCCGTGGTGATCAATGCGTTGATCTGCCTGGTGGCATTTCGCGTGACGACCGCGCGAGAACTCACCTACCGTCAAGTCTTACCGGGAGCGCTTGCGGCAGCCGTGATCTGGCAGATATTGCAGTGGGGCGGTGCCGGATACATCCGCCACACTGTGAAGACGGCCAGCGCTACCAACAGCGTCTTCGCATTGGTGCTGGGATTGCTTGCCTTCCTTTTCCTGATCTCGTCCGCGCTGGTGCTGTGCGCCGAGATCAATGTCGTCCTGGTGGAAGGGCTTTACCCGCGGGCCTTGCTCACTCCGTTCACCGACGACGCGGAACTCACACCGGCTGACCGCAAGACCTACACCAAGAAGGCAAAAGCCGAGCGCGTCAAGGGCTTTCAGCGCGTCAGCGTCAGGTTCGGCGACCTCCGCCGCAAGGCGGCCGACCCCCCGACGCCGACGACGCCGACCGTCCACAGCCGGCCCGCCGGCTAGTCAGTTACCACGTCCGGTTTGTTGCTGCAGTTCGTCGATGAGCTCCGACGCTTGCGCCTTCGTCAAATCGTCGGGAACCTCGCGCCCTGCCTCCTGCGCCAAGGTGTGCACGTAGCTGCGCTGCGGACCGGTCATCGGCTCGTCGCCGGTCACCCACTCAGACGTTTCCTTCTCGGGATTCTCGCTTGGTGCCTGTCGGTTGTCTGTCATGTCCTTCACCTCCGCGACGAGGGATAGCCATCGCACGTACGTTCGAAACATGGTGCTTTGGAAGAATCGTTGCCATGTCGCGTTCCTTCGACATCCTGATCGAATCGCCCGCCAGCGTTGAGCAGATCCATACGACGTTCGGCCGCGAGGACTACTGGCTGGCCCGCCTGAAAGCCAGCAACGCCCCCACGACGCTCGATTCGCTGGTAGTTGACGCCGACGGCACCGTGACAGTTCGCGCCACCCAGCACGTGGCCCGCCAGGTAATGCCCACGCTCATTGCCAGAGCCGTCCCCGGCGAGCTGAAGATCGTCCACAGCGAGACATGGCGACCAGCCGGCGACGGCGAGGTCCGCGGCCAAATCAGCGTCGTCAGCTCCGGCGGCATTGGATCGGGCCGTGCGGAAGCGTGGATGGCGCCCGCGGGCAACGGCGCGCGGCTGCGCTTCGCCGTGGAGGTCGCGGTCAAAATCCCGTTGGTGGGCCGCAAATTCGAGAAGTCGATGGAAGCCGACCTGACTAAGAGCATCCCCGCGCTACAGCACTTCACCAGCACTTGGATCGCCGAAAACCCCTGACTTCGCGCCGGAAGCTCGTCAGTTCTCCGATGACGGCGACGCGGGATCGACGGCAACCAGTTCGGTGAGGCCGCTGATGGTGAGGATCGGCATCAAGATCGGGTGGGCGATCAGGTGGATGTGGTCGGCGTGGGTGAACAGCGCGTTGATGGCGGCGCTGTCGAGGTATTCGACGCCACTGAGGTCGACCGTGAGCGGGCCGCCGCCGGGGGACTCGCCGCTCGCGCTGGTCAGGGCCTGGACGAACGTGTCGATGTTGCTCAGATCGATCTCCCCCGCGGCGACCAACATCAGTTTCCCGTCGTCTCGGCGCGCGGTGTCGAGGGTGAGCGACGTGGGCATCATGTGATCCTCGCGGATAGGTGAACCGTGGTCCCGGCGGCGTCGGGGCTGATGGTCACGTCGTGCATGAGCCCTCGCATGAGGGCGATACCCCGGCCCCGATGGGGATAGCTGGCCGGTTGCGGAACCTTCCACGAGCCGGTGTCGGTGATAGTCAGCTGCACCTGGTCGACCAGTGCGGTCGCGCCCAGGCTGATCGTGCCTTCCGGCTTGTCGCGGTGACCGTGCTCGATGGCGTTGGCGACGGCCTCCCCGGCGGCGACGAGCACGTTCATCGCCTGTTCCGGGTCCAGACGGGTCCGCATCAACCAGGTGCGCAACGCGGTTCGCGCCGGGGCGAGGTGGCTGACGTCGGCAGGGAACGTCAGCTCCAGCGGCGCGGGATGGCGATAAAGCATCAGGACGACATCATCCTGGTAGCCGCCGTCAGGGGCCAGGCCGGACATGATGTCGTTCGCCAAGTCGTCGAGCATGGACGCGCGGCCGTCCTGCACCAGCCCTGCCGCGCGGGAGATCCCCTGTCCCAGTGCGGTGCGGCGGCGTTCGACCAGCCCGTCCGTGTAGAGCAGCAGGGTCGCGCGCGCCGGCATGGTCACCCGGGCCTCGGGGCGCGACCAGCCGGCTCGTACTCCCAGCGCGATGGTGTGGCCGTCATCGAGGATCTGGGTGGTGCCGTCCGAGTGGACCAGGATGGGCGGCGGGTGCCCGGCGCTCGAATAGACCAGCTCACCGGTCTCGGGGTTGAGCACCGCGCAGACGGCCGTAGTGCACTGGGCGCCGGGCAGCCGCGCGGCGAAGCGATCCATCCCGGCAAGAGCGGCGCCGGGGCTGGGATTCTCGAACAGCAACGCGCGGCAGGCGCTGCGCACCTGACCCATGACGGTGGCGGCGGCGAGGCCGTGCCCCACGCAGTCGCCGACGACCATTGCGATGCGCCCGTCCTCCAGGTCGACGATGTCGTACCAGTCACCGCCCACCTGCAGGGGCCGGCTGGCGGCCTGATAGCGGACCGCGAAACCGTGCGGCAGATCGGCCGGGCCGAGGATCGCGTGTTGCAGCGCCAGGGCGGTCTCGCGCTGCTGGTCGACCTGATGGACCCGCTGCAGCCCCTGGCCGAGCCGGCCTGCGAGCACCGTGAGCAAGGTCTGGTCCTCGAGGGTGAACGCGCGACGCTCGGCCAGATCGATCCAGACAACGAGCACGCCCTCGGGGTGCTGCAGCGCGATGCCTGCGGCCCCGGCCTCGCCCGTTCTCGTGGTGAGCAAGTCACCGTCGCGCAATGCGCTGAGCACCTTTTGGGTGTGGGACGGCAGGTCGCCCCACTGCGCGGGCTCGCCGACCGACACGACGAGCGGCGCGCCAAAGGCGGTTCCGGTGGAGGAAGTGTGCGTCGGGAAGGTGACAGCCAGGACTCGGCGCGCCCGCCACAGTCGGCGCAATTCCTCGGCGGCGGCGTTCACCGCGTCGTCGACGGTGTCCGCCTGGGCGAGTTCCTGGTTGAGCGCGTGTTCACGACCCGCCGCCAACGCCAGGGCGATAGCCGCGTGCCGGGCGAAGTCGCTGACGAGCTCGAGGTAATCGTCGCCGAATGGTGACTGCTGGGGGTCGCGAGCGACCGCGATGACGCCGAGCACCGCGCCGTCCGCGATCAGCGGCATGACGATCGCCGAGCGTTCACCGACGTCGGTGAACCCCTCGATCGGATATTGAAAGGACTCGGTGATCAGCGGTTGGCCGCGCCGCGCGACACCACCCGTAGTGGAGCCGTCCATCGGCACCTGGCGACCGATCACCTCCGAGGAGTACCGCCCCGCCGTCGCGGCCACCACCAGGGTGTCGACCTCGTCGGCAGGCAGATCGGGCTCCTTCGGAATCAGCAAAATCGCCTGTTCGGCGCCGGCCAACTCCAGCGCTCTGTTCACGATGAGCTGCAACGGCCCGGTCTGGGGGTCGCCCGACAGCAGCGCGGTGGTGATCTCCCGGCTGGCCTTCGTCCATCTGGCCGTCTCACGTTCTCGCTCGAACAGGCGCGCGTTGTCGATGGCGGCCGCCGCGGCCGTCGCCAAGGCCCGCACCGCGGCCGCCTGGGAGTCGGAGAAGACTCGGCCGGTCCGGTCGTCGGCGAGGTAGAGGCTCCCAAAGTCCGCGCCCCGCACGGTGATCGGTAATCCGAGGAGGGCCTGCAAGGGCGGATCTTGGGCCTGCAGGTTGGCGGCCTGCGGATGAGCACTCACATCTTCGAGACGGAGACCCTCCCCGACCGGCAGATCGCCGAGCCGCCGGGCGGTGTCGTCATCGATTCCCGCGCGGACGAAAGTGGCCAGGGCGCCGTCGGCAGCGCGGATACCCAGGGCGGCGTAGCGGCAGCCGGTCAGCTCCATCGCCCCCTTGACGATCCGGTGCAACGTCACGTCCAGGTCCAGATCAGAACCGATTTCGCTGATGACCCGCACCAGTTGTTCCATCTGGTCGCGGGCTTCGACCAGCTCGTCGAGCTGCTCATGAATCTGGCTCACCAGCTCACGCCGGCCCTCCCAGGTAAACGCCGATCCACCCCCTTCGTTGCCCATGGATACAAACCTAACTGCTCACGCTCGTGAGCATTCCAGTGGCGGTGACTTCGGGCCTGGATGCGACGCCTTTACTCGACCTTGACCGTGCATTGAATCCCCCCACCGACGATGGCTGATGTGAGTACGCTTCCATCGGTGGAACTGGGGGTTTTGGGACCTCTCCAGGTCCGGCTAGACGGGGCGCCCGTCACTATCCCGGGCGCCAAACCGCGCGCGATCCTTTCCATGCTCGGGCTGCACGGCGGCTCGGTCGTGGCGGCCGACACGCTCGTCGAGCTCCTCTGGGGCGAGAATCCGCCACGCACCGCAGCCAAGGCCCTGCAAACCCACATCTCCTCGTTACGTCGCACCCTGGGTGACGGCTTCGTTCTGACGGCGGGCGCGGGCTGGACTTTGGCCGAGACCCAGGTTGACGCGGCGCGCTACAAATCGGCAGCCCGACTGGGACGCGACGCCGCGGCGGCCGGCGACACCAGCCAGGCGGTGGCCCGCTTCGAGGAGGCGCTCGCCCTCTGGCGCGGAATGCCCGAGCTGCCCGACGGCCGGCGGGGAACCTCTGAGAAAACGCGATGGATCGAGGGCCACGCCGCGCTGGTGGAGGATCGGGCCGATGCGCTTCTCGCGACGGGCCGGGCCGCGGAGATCATCGGCGAGCTCGAGGCCGCAGTGGCCGACGCGCCGCTGCGCGAGCGGCGTTGGGGCCAGCTGATGCTCGCGCTGTATCGCGCCGGCAGGCAGGGCGAGGCACTTGGCGCGTACCAACGTGCGCGTGCGCTGCTCGCCGATGAATTGGGAGTAGACCCGGGACCGGACCTTCGCCGGCTGGAGGCCGCGATCGTCGCGCAGGACTCTGCGCTGGAAACGCCTGCCGCACAACAGCTCCCGTCCGTGACCCGGGCCGTGACGTTCCTGCTGACCGACATCGAAGGGTCGACGGCCGCATGGGAGGCAGACGCCGGCGCCATGGCGGTGGCGCTGGCGCGACACGACGAGGTCGTCGAGCAGGTCGTGACGTCCCGCGGAGGTCGGCTGATCAAGACGCGCGGCGAGGGCGACGCCACGTTCTCGGTTTTCGAGCGGCCATCGGCGGCCGCCGCCGCGGCCATCGAGCTTCAAGATGCGATCGTCCACGAGCCCTGGGCGCTACGGGAGCCCATGCGCATTCGCGTGGCTTTGCACACCGGGGAGGTCGAATTTCGCGACGGCGACTACTTCGGCCGCGCGGTCAACCGCGCCGCCCGCCTCCGGTCGCTGGCTACCGGTGGCCAGATCCTGTGCTCGGGTGCGACGGCGGAGCTCGTCATCGACTCGCTCCCCGATGATGTCGTGCTCGCCGACCTGGGGACGCGCCAGCTGCGCAATCTCGCGCGCCCGGAACACGTTTTCGAACTTCAACTGCAGAGCACCCTGCTCGACGATCCGGCGGATTCGATCGAGGTGCCTCTGGAGCGCCCGAGCCTGCCCCCCGTGCTCGCCGGGCCAGGGCCGTTCGTCGGGCGCGGGCACGAGCTCGAGCGGCTGTCTTCGGCGTGGCAGACCGCACTCGCCGGCGGCACCAACGCGATGCTGATCGCGGGCGAACCAGGCGTCGGTAAGACGCGTCTGGCCGGCGAGTGGTCGCGACAGGCTTATGAATTAGGCGCTCTGGTCATTTACGGCCGATGCGACGAGGACCTCGGCGCGCCATACCAGCCGTTCGCCGAAGCCCTGCGTTCGCTGGTGCCATGCCTCGCTGCGGGTGGGCTCCGTGGGCTGCGCGGCGTCGAAGCACTCCTCACACTCGTGCCCGGGCTGGCCGACCTGCTTCCCGACCTGGCCGCGCCGACCCGCGCCGACCCGGACACCGAACGCTACGCACTTTTCGACGCCGTCGTCGCGCTGTTGGCTATGGCCTCGGCAAGCGCGCCGGTGGTTCTGATCCTCGACGACCTGCACTGGGCGGCCAAGCCCACGCTGCTGTTGTTACGGCATCTCTTGCGTTTCGGCGAACACGCCCGCATGCAGATCATCGGCACCTACCGCAGCACGGACCTCGACCGCTCCCACCCCCTGGCGGCGATGCTCGCCGACCTCCACCGCGACGGCACGGCCAACCGGCTCAGCCTGAGCGGCCTCGACGAGGACGACGTGACCGCCTACGTCGCCGAGGCGGGTTACAACGACGAAGAGCTCGCCCGGGCATTGGCGTCCGTCACGGGAGGCAATCCGTTCTTCCTCATCGAGGCCCTGCGCCACGTGGATGAAAGCGGTGGACGCTGGGATCAGAGCACCCTGCCACAAGGGGTGCGGGAGGCAGTGAGTCGCCGCCTTTCGCGACTTCCGGCGCAGGCGAACAAGGCGCTTGCCGCAGCCGCGGTCGTCGGCAGCCGGTTCGCCTTGGATCTGGTGGAACGCGTGGTGGAGGAGGACCTGGTCGACGCGTTCGACGAGGCGTGCAAGGCCGGCATCGTCATCGAAGAGCCCGGCGGTCGCTACCGGTTCAACCATGCGATCGTCCGACAATCGCTGCTGGCCGAGTTGCCGTCGGTGCGGCGCATGCGGCTGCACCAGCGCATCGCCACAACGTTGGAAAGCGAGGCAGGCCCCGACGACGAACTGCTCGCCGAACTGGCGTACCACTACTTCGAATGCGCGTGGGCGGGGAACGCGGCGAAGGCGGTCGAATACTGCCGGCGGGCGGCGGACCAGGCGATGGCACGGCTCGCCTATGAAGGCGCCGCCGACCTCTACGACCGGGCCCTGCACGCACTCGAAGAGATCGACGAGGAGTTGCCCGACCGCGACGACCAAGCTGCGGCGCTGCTGATCGCGCGCTGCGAGGCACTGCTGGCCGCGGGCGACGTGGCTTCGGCGTCCGATGCCGTCGCTCAATTGCAAACGGCCACGGTCGATTCCGCCCAACTCGCGGCATGGGCCACCTGCTTCGACGGTCAACTCTCGATGCTGACCCACCCGGAACGACTGGACGACGTCGCTGCCGCGGTCGGCGCGGCCGCCGAAGAGCTCGCCCAACTCGGCGACGCCGCTGGAGAAGCCATGGCACACACCGTTCGTGCCGGCTGTCTCGCCCGGCTGGGCAGGATCGGCGACTGCGAAATCGCCCTGGACGACGCTCTTTCAGCGGCGCGACGCGCGCGTGAACACCGCCGGGTGAATGCGGTTCTGGCGAACGCGCCGCTTGCCGCGCTGTGGGGCCCCAATCCCGTTCCGCGCGCGGGTGGACGATGCCTGGATGTGGTGCGGCTGCTCCGAATCACTACCGACTCACCGGCGGTCGAAGCGACATCGACGCGGTGCCAAGCGGTGTTGGAGGCTTTCCGCGGTCGGGCGGCGGCGGCGCGGCGGATGATCGACTCGGCCCGGCGTACGGCCACCGAGATTGGACTGCGCCATTCTCTCATGGAGGTTGAGCAGTTCGCCGGGATCGTGGAGCTGGTGGTCGACGAGCCCACGGCAGCCGAGCCACCCTTGCGCAAGGCCTACAACGGCTTTCGTCGCATGGGCCTCGACGCCGATACCGCCGAAACCGCGGCGCTGCTGGGCCGCGCTTGTCTCGCGCTCGACCGAGACGCTGAGGCCGACGAATTGTGCGCCGAGAGTGAGCGTCTCGCCGGTCATGCGCTGAAGGCGTCGATCGCCTGGCGCACCCTTCGGGCGCGGTTACTATCGCGGCGCGGTGACCACGGCGCGGCGCGGCGGCTTGCCCAGGAGGCCGTCGCGCTGGCCGAGCGCACCGACGCGCTGGTGGATCACGGCGACGCGTGCCTGACGCTGGCAACGGTTTCGGCCGCCGCCGGCGACCTTGCCGGTGCGCGGGCCGCCGCCGAGCGGGCAGCCGAGTTGTACGAGCGCAAAGGCGCTGCGGCGCTTGCCGAAAAGGCGCTCGACGTTCTCGGTGCCGAACAACCACCCACCGCGCCTCCATCCGAACCGGCCGTCGTCGAACCCGAAAACGCTTGCGTGCGAGCGGGACAACGCGTGGCCGCCGCTATCAATACCGGGAATTGGGATGAGTTCGAGCAGCTCTATGCACGCGCGGTCACCGTCGAGAGCCACCGGAAGATCGTTGGCTTCACCAGGGCTGACCTGCCGTCGGACGATTGGGCACTCGAGAATAGGCGGGTCCTTGAGGCGGGCGGCGTGCGGATCACTTCAGTCGTCATCGCTGTGCGAGGCGAGCGCCTAGCCCTCGCTCGATTGGCGGTGGGCACTGCGGACACGAGTCCTGGGGCGCCGGCGGACGAATTCTTCAGTATTTACGGCATCGATGAGGACGGCCGAATCGCCTCACAGGTGTGGTTCGACATCGACGACATCGATGCCGCTATGGCCGAGCTCGAAGCCCGATTCGAGGCGGAGCACCCGGTCACGCGGCGGCTCGAAAACACGGCGGCGCGCGTATTCGAGCACGTCTGGTCGCATTTCGCGGCGCACGACTGGGACGCCCTGGCGAATACCGTCGCCGACAACTATGTGGGCATCGATCACCGTCGGGTCGTGAATGCCGAGACCCAACACAGTCGAAATGCCGTGGTGCGGGATTTGCAAGCGGCCGCCGAAGTCGGCTTCGCGATCTCGATGGTGAGCGCCATGGCGATTCGCGGGGAGCGTCTCGTCCTCGCACGTGTTCGCGCCGCCGGCCGCGACCCCGAGTCGATTCAAAACGATGCCCTCAACGTCGTCGAGATCGACGCCGACGACCGGATCGCGAACGTCTTCACGTACGACGTCGAAGACATCGGCGCCGCCATCGCCCAGCTCGATGGCCGTTACGTTGCTGGCGAAGCTGCGCCTTATGCGTCCACGTGGTCGGTGATTACGCAGGCATACGCTGCGCTCAACAGATTCGAGCTGCCGGCGACCGCGAGGGACTTTGTGAGCATCGACCATCGGCGAGGGGCCGCGTTCGCACCCGGTGACCTGATCGCTTATGTCCGTGCCGCTTGGAATCTCGCACAGGACGGCACGACCCACATCGAGTCTGTCCATCGGCTGACCAACGTCGGAGCGATCGTCACCCATGTAACGCGTGGAACGTCGCAAGAGGGCTTCGAAGCCGAGTGGCGGGAACTCTTCTTACTGGCTGTCGAAGGGGAAGTGATCAGCTGCTGCGAGTTATTCGACGAGGAAGACCTAGACCTCGCGATCGCGAAATTCGACGAGCTGACCCGCCCGGCATCGCATTTGGAAAACGCGGCAACGCTGGCATTCGACCATTTCTGGTCGCACTTCGCCGCCCGCGACTGGGATGCGCTGCGCGAAACCGTCGCCGATGGCTTCTCCGGTGCCGACCACCGAAGGGTGGTGAATGAGGGAAGCCGGCGCGGTCGAGATGCCGTCATCGACAATCTGAAGGTGTCCGCCAACATCGGCTTCACGATATCGACGTTGGATGTCGTCGCCACCCGCGGCACGCACCTCGCTTTGGCACGGGTACGCACCTCCGGCACCGATCCCGACACGATCCAAAACGATGCACTTAACGTCGTCGAGGTCGACGCCGACGGGCGGATCACGGCGATCGTCGTCTTCGATCTCGACGACATCGACACTGCCTTTGGAGAGCTTGATCGTCGCTACCTCGCCGGGGAAGCGGCTGCCTATGCCCGCACCTGGTCGCTCCTTTCGGAGGGCTTCGCAGCGCTGAACCAGCGGAGAATCCCACCAACGACCTCTGACTGGGCGACCATCGACCATCGACGGCTTGCACCAATCGGTGCCGGTGACCTGGGCGCGTATCTCCGTGTTGCCTGGGAACTCTCGCCGCAGTCCCGCATCTACATTGAGGCTGTGCACCGGCTAGGCAATCGCGGCGCGGTGATCACCCACGTGGCAATCGGGACCTCGCCAGACGGTTTCGACGCCGAGTGGCGGGTGACCGACATAGTGATATTCGACGGCGACCGGATCAGCCACAGTGAGCTTTTCGACGAGACAGACCTCGCCGCCGCCCTCGCGAGATTCGATCAGCTCACCCGGGTAGAACCGCGCCTCGAGACCACGGCAACCAAAACGCACCAGCGCCTGCAGGCGTGCTTCGAGGCCCGCGACTGGGACGCGATATCCGAGATACTCGCGAAGGACGTTTCAACCGACGATCGCCGTCGGCCGGTGAATGCCGGCACGCGAGAGGGCCGCAGCGCCGTACTCCAAGAGATGTCGGCAACCATCGGAATCGGCGTTGAGAGCTTGACGTCGGATATCATCGCCACCCGCGGCGACCGCCTCGCGTTATGCCGCACCCAAACCTGGGGCCGCGACAAGCGCCCGGAGGCATTCCACACCGATGTTTTCGACGTCGTTGAAATCAACGCCGAAGGCCGGCTCACCGCCCGGATCATCTTTGATCTGAACGACTTCGAGGCCGGCATCGATGAGCTCGAGGCGAGATACATCGCTGGCGAAGCGGCAACGCATGCGCGCACGTGGTCGGCCATCGCGCGAAGCTTTGCGTCGATCAATCGGCGCGAAATGCCTCCGACAACGCCGGATTGGGTAAACATCGACCACCGCCGAGGGACCTCGATTGCACCCGGTGAAATGGCTGCCTTGATGGGCGCCGCATGGAGTTCTACGTCTGATCTGAAATGCTTCATCGAGTCGGTGCACCGTCTGAACGATCGCGGTGCGGTCATCACCCACGTGGCGAATGAGACCTCAGCAGACGGATTCCATGCCGAATGGCGAGTCATCAGCGTCATCACGGTCAAAGGCGACCTCATCAGCCGCACTGAGGTATTCGACGAGGCAGAGCTCGAGGCCGCGCTGGCGCGGTTTGAAGAGCTAGGCCGCACGGCGCCACGGCTGGAGAACGCGGCAAGCCAAGTGGGAAGGCGGTATCTAGCGCGTTTTGCGGCCAGCGACTGGGACGCCATGACCGAGATGCTGGACCACAACTTCGTGAATGACGATCGCCGCCGCGTGGTGGGTGCCGGACCGCAACATGGCCGAGACGCCCAGATCGCCGACATGCAGACCGTCGCCGACCTGTGGACGGCAAGCGTGGTGACAAACGTCGTGGCGATTCGCGGCGACGGACTTGCCCTCATGCGCCTGCGCTTCGCTGACCATGATCAAGGGCCCGATGCCTTTCTCACAGACGTGTTCGGCGTGCTCGAAATCAACGCCGCCGGGCGGATTACCGCGGTCGTCTTCTTCGATAGCGACGAGGGCGACGCCGCCTACGAAGAACTTGATTCCCGTTACCTGAAAGGCGAAGCGGCTACTCACTCGCGGGCTTGGTCAGTCATCATGAATGGTTATGCCGCACTGAACCGGCACGAATTGCCGCCGACTACGCCGAATTTCGCAAGCATCGACCACCGCCGAGGGACGGCATACGCCCCCGGTGAGCTGATTGAATACGTCCGCGCGGGATGGGACCTCGATCAGCGAGTTTGCACCTACCCAGAGGTAGTGCATCGACTGACCGACGTAGGAGCCGTCTATACCCATGTCGCGCATGGGATATCGCGCGAGGGCTTCGACGCTGAGTGGCGAGGGATCAGCCTCGTGACGGTCGACGGTGACCTGGTCAGCCGCTCCGAAGTTTTCGACGAAGCAGACATTGATGCCGCGCTTGCGCGCTTCGAACAACTCAGCCAACTGACGCAACGACAGGAAAACGCGGCGAGCCGTCTATACGAACGGTTCAAGGCGGCTTATGCGGTTCGTGACTGGCGCGCGGTAGCCACGATGCTAGATGACGACATTCGGAGCGAGGACCGTCGCCATGTAGTCAATTCAGGCCTCCGACAGGGGACCGACGCGGTGATCGCCGAGGTCTCCGGGCTGTGCGAGGCCGGATTCGACATCACCTCAGAGGTCGTCGCCACCCGTGGCGACCGCCTTGTCCTGAACCGCATCCGAACCACCCTCCGCGGCCAAGGAGTTGATGGCTTCCACGCATTCGCTCTCGACGTCATCGAGATCGACGCCGTGGGCCGCGTCGTGGCGCGCATCGTGTTCGACGTGGAAGACCCGGACGCGGCGTTCGGGGAACTTGAGGCTCGGTACCTCGCCGGCGAGGCGGCCGGCCATGCGCGTACGTGGACGGTCATCGCCGACATCTACGCTTTGTTCAACCGGAATGAGCATTTCAAAGTGGACTGGGTCATGTTCGACCACCGGCGTGGCACGCCGTTCGCGTCCGGCGACCTTCCTCCAGCTCTCCAGAACTTCTTCGATCTGACGCCGGAGTTTGAGGTCCGCATCGAAACGGTGCACCGGCTCAACGATTTCGGGGCTGTCATCACACATGACTCCCATGGGTTCTCGGCTGACGGCTTGGACGTCGAATGGCGCATGATCCAAGTCCTCATCGTTGAAGGCGACCGACTCACCCGCTGCGACCTGTTCGACGAGAGTGAGTTGGACACAGCGATCGCACTATTCGATCAGCTCAGTCGTCCGACACCCCAGCTCAAAAACGCGGCAAGCCTCGTGCTCGAGGAGTTCCTCGCCCACTTTGGGGGTCGCGACTGGGATGCCATGGCAGAACTGCTCGCCGACGACTTTCGCTCAGACGACCGCCGGTCCGTCATCAACGCCGGAATCCGACGCGGTCGAGACGCCGAGATGGCGAATTGGCGTGCCACTGGCGAGGTCTGGACGACTGATGTTCGGGCGACCGTTATCGCGACCCGCGGAGAGCGCCTCATGCTCTCTCGTTTCACCTTCGCAAGCCAAGAATCGCTTCCCGAGGCTTTCCAGGCTGCGGCGCTTGCCGTCATCGAGGTCAACGACGACAACCGATTCGGGTCGACCGTGGTGTTCGACCCTGACGATATCGACGCCGCATTTGAAGAAATCGACAATCGTTACCTCGCAGGCGAAGCGGCCCCCCACTCGCACACCTGGGCAGCCATCGCACAGAGCTACGCCACGGTCAATAGGGGCCACCTTCCGTCGACGACAACAGACTTCGCCGACACCGACCATCGCCGAGGAGCAGCGGCGACACCGGGTGAACTTCTCGCATTCCTCCGTAGCGCGTTGGACCAGACGCCTAATCTGACGATCCGCATTGCAGCTGTACATCGTCTCAGTCGATACGGCGCGGTCGTCGCCCACACTGCGGCTGGGACCTCCCCGGAGGGGTTTGAAGCCGAGTGGCGTGAGGTCATCATCTTGGCAGTTGATGGCGGCATGCTCAATCGCTGCGAGATATTCGACGAGGCGGATCTGGATGCCGCCCTTGCCCGATTCGACGAGCTGAGCCGCCCGACGCGGCAACTCGAGAACGCAGCAAGCCGAGCGGAGGACCGCCTCTTTGCGCGCTCGGCGGCCGGCGATTGGGCGGCGGTCGCCGAAATCCTGGCCGGCAACAGTTTTGTCGACGATCACCGTCGGGTGGTGAATGTCGGCGTCTGGGACGGTCGCGATGCCGTGATGGCAAACATGCGCGCCCTGGCCGAGGGCCTCGCGCAGGTAACGCTGACGGTCATCGCGACCCGCGGGGAGCGCCTGGCCCTCATTCGAATCGCCTCCTTCGACCGCGAGTTGCAGCGCGGCGAATTCGTCATCGAGATGCTGGGAATCACCGAGATCGACACAGACGGGCGGATTGCGGCCCACGTCTTTTTCGATGCCGACGACTTTGACGCCGCCTTCGAAGGACTTGAAGCCCGGTACCTCGCCGGAGAGGCAACCGAGCATTCCCGCACGTGGTCAGCCATCGCACAGGCCTATGCCGCGGTTAATCGTCACGAGCTACCGGCGACGACGCCGGACTGGACCAACATCGACCACCGACGAGCAATAGCGTTCGCACCGGGAAATCTGAAGGGATACCTCGAAGCCTCTTGGGACCTGCTCGCGCCGGGGCTCCACGCCTACATCGAAACCGTGCATCGGTTGAACGAGCTGGGCGCGGTAGTCACCCGAGTTGTGGAGGGGACGTCGAGCGACGGCTTCCAGGCCGAATGGCGAGAGATAGGCATCTCGACCGTCAAAGGCGCTCTGATCAACCGCTCCGAGATCTTCGACGAAACAGAACTCGACTCCGCGCTTGCCCGCTTCGACGAATTGCAAGCGCAGCCGCACCGCTTGGACAATGCGGCAAGCCAAGTGAATGAACGATTTTGGACCTGCCTGGCGACGCGCGATTGGGCGACGATGGCCGAGATACTCGCCGAGAACGTTGTGTCGCATGACAACCGTCGGGTTGTCAACTCCGGTGAACTGCGCGGGCGCGATGTGAACCTCGCAAACCTGCGGGCAGTCGCTGACGTCGGTTTCGAGGGCGTTGTCTGGACGGTCCTCGCGCTTCGTGGACAACGCCTTGCCCTCTCCCGCATTCGGTCCTCCGCCCCCGGACTTGAGCCCGGTGAGATTAGCGCGGACATGATCGGCATCGTGGAGATCGACGGGGACAACCGGATGATTGTTCACTCCATATTCGACGCCGACGACTTCGACGTCGCTTTCGCCGAACTCGAAGCTCGGTACATCGCCGGCGAAGCGGCCACCCGTGCGCGGATATGGTCGTTGGTCGCGCAAGGCCACGCTCAGTTCAATCGGCACGAACTTCCAACGATGATGCCGGACGTGGTTTACATCGACCATCGACGGGGCGTCACAATCGAGGGCGCCGATCTGGCCATAACTGTTCGCGCCAATTTGGATCTTCTTCCGCAGGTGCACGTCTACGTCGAGACCGTGCATCGGCTGACCGAACTTGGAGCCGTCGCCACCCAAGTGGTGAAAGGGACCTCACAAGAGGGCTTCGACGCCGAATGGCAAACGATCGCTATCTTCACCTTCGAAGGTGACCTGCTCAGCCGCTACGAAACCTTTGACGAGACGGAGCTCGATGCTGCGCTCGCTAAATTCGACGAGCTCGTCTGCGGTGACTGAGACGGTGCCACGACGACAACCGCTTTATCTGCTAGCGGACAGTCAGCTGCTGTTCTGGAAGCGACGGGACCGGCTGCTCCTCGAGGGAGCCCTCGATGGATTGGCGCGGGACACACCGCTTAGCGCGGCCTACATCGGTGCCTCCAACGGGGACCGCCCCGAGTACTACGGGATCTTCGAGACGGCTATGGATGCGATTGGAATCACCGACCGTCGCATGATTCTTTCGTCCTTCGGCTCCGACGATCGCGCCTTCCTCGAGCGTGCCCGGTTGATCGTCCTCGCGGGTGGCGATGTACGACTCGGCTGGGACACGTTCGAGAAAGCCGGCATGAAGGACGTGATCCTGCGCAGGCACGCCCAAGGGGCCGTCCTGGTGGGCATCTCGGCCGGCGCCGTCCAGCTCGGACGCTATGGAATCGTCGAGACGCCCGAATCGCCCCCGCTTGAACTAGTCGATGTGTTCAACCTCGTACCCTTGGTGGTTGACGCGCATGACGAGCGAGGCGGGTGGGCGCGGCTATCGCGAACCGTCGAAGAGCTCGAGGGATCGGCCGGCGGCCTCGGAATCCCATCAGGCGCCGGAGTCATGGTGCACGCAGACGGCACTATCGAGGCTCTCCGTCATCCCGCGCATGAGTTCCGTTTCGAGGGCGGTCGCGTCACGCACTCGCTGTTGCGCGCCGAAGATGACGGCTGATTTTCTCGCACCGCAACGAAGTTCGGTGCGTGAACATCGCCATCGCGTTGTGACGGTTGGCCGTTGTAATAGTGACTTTCGGCCCGAGTAACCAACCCGGTCGGTGTCCAGAGTTAACACCATGCCAACCGCAGGTAATTGCCGCATAAAGGAGCCAGCTATGTTCTTCGCACATCTGACCCCGCGTCGGCTACTAGTCGGGGCAATCGGTGCCGGCGCAATTACCGGCACGCTGCTATGTAGCACCGCGGCGACCGCCGCGGCTGACTCCCCGCCTCGGCCCCCCGGCTGCACGGCAGCGGATGTAGCCGGCGTCGCGTCAGGTGTCGCGGCAGCGCTCTCGGGCTACCTGTTCACTCATCCGGACCTGAACGAGTTCTACACCGGACTCCAGGATCGTCCCAAAGACCAGATCCGCGACGACGTCCAGCAGTACTTCAACGCCAACCCGGAAGAGCAAGCCGATCTCGAAAACATCCGTCAGCCCCTGGCTGACATCAGGCAGCGTTGTCAGTGGACACCGCTGCTGGGGCAGGGCGGCGCGACCCCTTGAGCGATCGAAACAAGCACGCCCAAAACTTGCCACCGGTCAGAGTGAGGAGATCCCGATGAACGGGTGGGTGCGGCCTTGGACTGCAGGGGCGATAGCAGTATTGACCCTTACCGCGATTCCTGAGATGTATGCCGTCGTAGAGCCTTCCGGTGTGGCCAACGCCGACGTCTGCGCAAGCGTCGGCAGGCGTGTCTCCGTGAGCGGGTGCACCAACGTTGCCGATACTATCAACGCCAATGTCCCGCCACCGGACGCGTATGCACCGCTGCCGCAAGACTTTCCGCCCCCACCCCCCCCACCGCCCCCGGTGAATGTTTGCGTCGGAGCCGGCCGGCGAGTTCATGTAAGCGGATGCTTCTGAAACGGCGGCTGCTATACCGTTCACCGCTTAGACGCTGTGCCTCGACCTCGCCGCGTGCGGTGCGCCGCTAACACGTCAGCATTTGCCAACGATTGGGCCTCAGCGGCCAGGGTGGACGCCCTGTTGGCGTGGGCGATGGCCTCGGTGTCGCTGGTTGCCTGCTTGCCTTGCGCCGCCGCCAAATGCCGTTTCGCCTCTTCGACCCTGGTTTGGGCCCCGGTGCCGACGCTCTCGCGATGTCTGGCGACGTAGTCGGAGATCTGGCGCAATCTGCCGTCCGCCATGGATAACGCCTGCTCCAATGAATAGTCGTGCCCTCCAACGTGCCCATCGGTAGGGGTGACCCGCCGGCGGCGTCGCGCGCGGTAGAGCATGAAAACCACCACGACGACGACCACGAGGACGACGACGCCGATCGCGATCGGCACCCAGATCGGCTTTGCAGGCTTTGATGAACTTGCCGATCTGTCCAACCCGTCAGCCGCGGCGACCGCAGCGCCACTCCAGTCTTTGGCGGCAATCGCCGGTTCAATTTGTTTGCTGCGCAAACCGATCAACTCGGCTGCTGTGAGGCCCTGCACCTGCGGCGGCACCGTGAACGCGTACAGCTTGGTGTTCGTGGCCACGGCAAGCAGTGCGTCGTGGTCTTCCATCGCGCTGGCGTCGCGGGTGCGGTCAGCCCAGTTTTCTGGTTTGAACCTGGAAAAGTTGTCGACGTAGACCACCCACAATTGGATGTGCTGATGGCGGTAAAGCCGGTCGATTGCCGAGCTGACCGCTGCCCGACCGGAATCCGTCAGCACCCCGGTGCTGTCAGTGATGTGATCCGTGAGTTTGGACGGCGGTTGTGCGCCGGCGGGGCTTGCCAACAGCAGCCCCGCTGTGAGGATTGTCAGAATCACACCCGCCAGGCGAACAACCCGCATACGGGTAATTTAGCCGTCCTTCGCGGAAAGGCGGACAACTGCAGCTCAGGAAATGATCGGGCCGAGGAAAACACTAGGCCGCAGGGGCTTGCGCTGGCATGGTGGCGTTTCGTGCGGGTGTGGCTGAGTGGCTAGGCAGCGGCCTGCAAAGCCGTATACACGGGTTCGAGTCCCGTCACTCGCTCTGCGCCATGGCGTCGAGGTAGAACCATCGGCCGGCGCGGCGCTCGAACCGACTGCGCTCGTGCAGGCGGCCGACGCGGCCCGCGGACTCGAACTGGGCCGTGAATTCCACTTCCCCGTGATCGTCGTCCGGACCACCCGCGACCGTGTCGATCACGTTCAGGCCGATCCAGGTGGTGCCCGGGTCAATCGTCACGTCGGCCGGGCGCGTGCGGGGGTGCCAAGTGCGGTACAGGTAGTCGGCGTCTCCGTGGGCGAATGCCGAATACCGCGATCTCATCAATTCCTCGGCCGACCGGGCCTGCGACTCGCCGTGGTGAAACGGCCCGCAACAGGCCGAATAGCTTTCGGCACTGCCGCACGGACACGGTTCGTTCATGCCAAGAGCCTGACAGACCGTTACGGTGCCTCCCCCATCGGCGCAACACCCGCCGCGTCCTGCAGTATCTGCTGCAATTTGTCGAGCGGATCGCCTCCCGCGGGATCAAGCCGCCGTGGTGGGATCTCCCGGCCGTGGGGTGCGACGGTGGCGACCGGCGGCGGTGGAGGTGGTGCCGCTGGCGGCGGGGGCGGTGGCGGTGGCGGTGTTGCCGGCGGCGGAACGTTGAGCGCAGTTCGTTTGGCCGCCAACCGGTTCGCGGCGTCATCCCGGATGGCCCGCCGTTGCGGGTCCGTGTCACCGTTACCGAGAAAACAGCTTTGTGGCGCCTGGTCTACGACGGATAGCGCGCTCGCATAATGTTCCTCGGCGCGCGCCCGATCCCCGGCCGCCGCGGCACGGTCGCCCTCGGTCTCTCGGACCAGTTCGAGGTTGACCCGCACCGGGCAGGAGCGGTCGGCGCTGCTGCGGGCAAGCGCGGCGGAGAAGTGACTGTCGGCATCGTCGAGTCGGCCGTCAAGCACGGCGGCGGCGCCCGCAGCGAACGGCGCCTTCGCGGGTTCCATTACGTTGGCCACGCCAAGGATTGCCGCATCGGACCGCAAGGTGTTCCCATCGCCGCTCGCGAAGGCGTGAGCCGCCGAATTGCCAGCCACCACAACCGAAAAAAGCTTGACCGCAACCAGCAGCGCGGCGGCGGTGACCGGTGCCGAGTAGACCAGCAGCCGCCGTCGCAGCCGCAGCCGTGCCGGTTGGGGAGTCACGACGTCAGGTCCCGCCGGGCGATGCGGCCGCGCCGGAATTCGCGGACCGAAAGGTAGATCTCGGCGAGCAGCAGCCCCGCGGCGAGCAGCGCAGGCAGCCAGTACAGCTCGGTCTGTCCGTCGGCCTCCGCCCGGAAATCCGCCGTGTCGGGCAGGTCGCGCCGGAAAGCCTGTCCCGGATCCCGATGTACATACGGCACGTTGAGTTGTGCTGCAATTTGTCGCAATTCGGCTTCGTTGATCGCGTCGCTGCGGCCGTAGCCCAGCACCGCTCCGCCGGCCACCGCGCTCTGCGTGAGGTTGAAGTCGCCCTGGGGGGCGCGCGAACCTGGCGCACCGGAGCCGAAGTAGAGCACCACGTTTCGCGAACCCGGATACTGCTGCGCCGCCTGGATCAACTGATATCGCAGCACGTTGTCCGCCGCTCCCCCGTTCACATCGGAACCCGCGTTTTCGGGGCCGATCGCGGCGACGGTCGGGCGCAGGCTCCAGACATCCTCGGCCAGCGGCCAGTCCAGCGAGGCCCGCGAGGCGAAGCCGACGAGCGCGTACCGTGCCGCCGGGTACTGCTTGATCACGGCGGCGACGTCGTCACGCATCCCCGCGATCCGCGGTTCGCCGGCGCCGTAGTCGTCGACGCCGGAGTCGGCCGATCGATCGACGACGAGGAACACGTTGAGGTTCTCGCCAGCCGCTCGGGTTGCGCCACGGCCGTTTTCGTCGTCACGAAGTCCGGGGCGGGTGGTCGCGGCAAGGAGCAGCAGCACCGTGAAAGTCACACCGGTCCAACGTAGCGCCGCGCGGCCACGCCGGCGCCCCGCCGATAGGAGCGCCTGGCGCAGCGCCACCAGTCGCGCCAGGAGTAGCGCACCTGCGACGACCGCGAAGATCGGCCAAGGCAGCAGAGGATGGAATGTCATCGGCGCAGCACCAACAGGGCCACCGACAGCACGGCCGCTGACAGCAGCGCGATTACTAGCGGTACCACCGCGTCGTCGCGGAAGTCCGCGGTCACGATGGTGCCGTCGGCCAGGCGCGCGGGTGGGGTGTGTGCGCGAATTTCGTTGATTGCCTTGATCACCGATCCTCGTCCCGGCGCGAGGTACCGGCCCCCGCTCCGCTTGGCGAGGGCGACGAGCGGGCCACTTGCCGCTGACGGCGCGGTGTCGATGACATTGAGCTGCGTTCCGGCGCGCTCGGCCACGTCCCACACACTGGTGTCGGTGAACAGTGCGGGGCGCGAGTCTCCTGCGGCACGGAGATCTGAGGGCCCAAGATAGATCACCGACCGTCGATGCGTGTCGCCCTTCTCGATCGTCGGAAATCCTGACATACAGAGCGCCAGAACGGCGTTCACGCTGGTCGCATAGTCCGTGTAGGGTACCGCGGGGGCGAACGACGCCGACTGTGCCGCATGAGCCCCGGTGTATTCGCCGAATCGTGCCGCGGCGTACTGGTGGTCGCGCGTCAGCGGCACCAGGCGGCGGTTGACCGATGTCAAGCCGATCCGTTGACGCTGAGGCGACGTGCCGGCCTGCCGCGCGAAGTAGTCGAGCAGTTCGGTCGTCGCCGCGTCGGTCACCGGCTGCCCGACACACAGCATGATGTCTTCGGGGTAGGCGGCGTCGAAGTCGTTGCCGGCGACGGTCGGACGGGCCGCCGCCCACGAGGCGGCGCCGAACATGACCGTCAGGACCACCAGGGTGACCACCGTTAACAGTGATCGCAGCCGGGCTACTTTCGCGTACTCGGGTAACCGGGTCAGACGTGCGATGTTGGCTAACGGGCGCAGCTGCCGGCGGGCAGCGGTCATGGGCAGCAATGCCGCCAGCGCCACAACCGCGACTAAGCAGGCCAACCCGATGGCCAGTATGGGCCACCATTTCAGATCCACGAGCGGATCAACTCCTGCGCCCGGGTGCTCACGTCGGCGATATCGACGTGCGCGGCGGCGTTGAACTGCGCGTCCCCGAGCCGGGTCAGCAGCGGCGCGGCCGCGGCCAGGTTCGCGTCGGCCATGGCCCCGACGTGTAGGTACTGCGCCCGCGCTCCGGTCGCTTGATGCAGAAAGCTGCGCACCGTCCGGCTGATTGCCGCGCACGCCGCCGGAGCCGACATCTGCCCGGCGTCGTGCTCGTCGGCGATGCCTTGCACGCGGCGGGCGAAGCGGTCACGAATCAGCCAGGCGTGCACTCGCCGCACGACGGGGATGCGCCGCAGTCGGTGCGAGGGCAGCGTCCATACGAAAACGATTACGTACCAGATAATTACGGCAATCACCAACGCCACGGCCAACAACAACCACCACGACGAGTACGGCTGCGGACCGAATATGTGGCGCAGCAGATCATCCGGCACGGGCGGCCACCTCGGTCAGGCGAACGAGTTCGCGCCGGATGTGATCGCTGCCGGCGATAGTCGCGTGGGGAATCGCGTGACCGGTGAGGAGCGCGTCGAGGCGGTTGCGACGGGACTGCTCGGCGCGACGGTAAGCGGTGACGACCCGCGGGCCGAGGTCGGCTCCATTCAGGACGAAACGACCGGTGGCGACGTCGTATCCGTCGGTGTTGTCGGGACCCACCGCGGGCATGTCCGACACCATCGCCCACATGATGTCGTGGCGCCCGCTCAGTCGGGCGAGCACTGCGCCGAGTTTGTCATCGGCCTCGGGTTCATCGGATACCACGATGATCAACATGGTGTGTCGGTAATGCGTTGCCACGTAGTCAAGTTGGGTGGTGATGTCACTGCGGCCGGGGTTGGTGCTGGTGTGCTGGTACCAGCGGTGCAGTAGTCCCTCGATGTGCGACTCGCCGCGCCGCTGCGGAATGTTCACACTGCCGCGACGGTCGCCGTAGACCATGCCGATCTGATCCGATCGCCGCAGACCGATCAACCCCACCGCGCCCATGATGTGCGCGGCGACGTCGCGTTTGCCCTCCCCGCTCGGGGCGAGCGCCGACATGTTGCGACCTGCATCGGCGACGAGCAAAATCTTGTGGTGCTTGTCGGAGACGAACCGCTTGATGAGTACGCTGCCCGATCGCGCCGAGGCCTTCCAGTCGATGTCCCGGACGTCGTCGCCGGGCACGTACGGGCGTAGATCGTCGAATTCCATGCTACGCGTGTGCAATAGCGCATAGCGGCCACCTTCGAGCAGGCCGCGGGTGTCGGTGCCGAAGTGCGCCTTGGCCCGGTTGAGGTGCTTACCCAAGGTGGCCTTCCGGCGCCTCAGGGGACCCTGACGACCCGCAGCGCGGCGTCGATGACGAGCTCGGGGGTGATATCGGCGCTGGCCGCTTCGAATCCGAGGATGAGCCGGTGCCGCAGCACTCGGTGCGCGAGCCTCGCGATGTCCTCGGGCAGTACGTGCGCACGCCCGGACAGCAGGGCCTGCGCCCGGGCCGCCTTACAGAACGCGATCGTTGCGCGGGGGCTGGCGCCGTATTCGACCAGTCGCGCGATCTGCTTGGGCAGCGCCCCCGCGGGGTGACGGGTCACATCGACCAGCTGGCTGGCATAGAGCATCAGCGCGCGATCCATGTGGACATGGCGCACCACGTCCTGGACGCGCAGCACGTCCTCGAGGCCGACCACCGGCGGTGCGGGCCGCCCCTTGTCGTAGATGCCGGCGTCGATCCGCGACATCACTTCCACCTCCTCCTGCGGGGAGGGGTAGCGCACGATCTCTTTGAGCAGGAAGCGGTCGGTCTGCGCTTCGGAGAGCGGATAGGTGCCTTCCTGGTCGACGGGGTTCTGGGTGGCGATGACCAGAAACGGGTCCGCGAGGGGGTGCACCTGCCCGGCGATCGTGGTCTGCCGCTCCTCCATCGCCTCGAGCATCGCGCTTTGCGTCTTCGCGCTGGACCGGTTGATCTCGTCGAGCAGCACGATGTTCGCGTGCACCGGCCCTAATTGGGTGACGAACGAGTTGGTCGCCGAGTCATAGATCTGCGTGCCGACGATGTCGCTGGGCAGCAGGTCGGGCGTGCACTGGATGCGTTGAAAGCGGCCGTGAATCGACTCGGCGAGCACCTTGGCTGCGGTGGTCTTTGCCAGGCCCGGCAAGCTTTCCAGCAAGATGTGTCCGCCCGCGAGCAGGCCGATGAGCAGCGACTCTCGCAGGTCGCGCTGCCCGACGATCTTGGCCGCGAAGGCCCCGGAAATGGCGTCAACGATTCCCCGGACTTCGTCGATTTCGCGTTGATCCGGTTGTGTCCTGGCTGTAGTCATACGCCCGGGGGGATACCCCGGACCCGAATCTCCACACGTGGTCGGCCTCGTCCTCCCCACCCTGGAGTGCCGAATTCGCGTTGATACCGCGCGAAACCTCTGCACTCTGCGCCTGGCGATGCCGACGCGCGCCGCCGACAAAACGGAAATGGACAGCTCAGATGGTCAATTGCCGATGGGTGGCCGGGGTACACCGGCCACGGGAGGGAACGGTCCCTCGCCCTCCTCCGGCACTACCTGCTCGGCATCCCGCTTGGGCTCGGACTTCGGGTCGTCGGCGGTGTTGTTAGACGCTTCATCCGCACGGCGTCGGGTCATCGGCATCTCCTTCTTTGACGATCCGGAACCCATACCCACCCTCGATGTCGCTATACCCAGCGCCGAGATAACTGCTAATTGGCGCGGGCCAGCTGGCAGGGCTTGGACGTGGGCGGCTGCGGATGTCGAAACCAATGACCCTTGTTTGTGGGACTTTCGCCGCTAGCCCGATAGCACCCGCCTGCGGTTAACTGGGACGACGTACTCCACCACGCTGCGCTTGGGGATTCGATGAAAAGAGCAATATTCGGCGTGTCGGCGGCAGCAGCCCTAGCACTAGTACCCCTCTGTGTTCCCTTGGCACCAGCAGACGCCGGCGACCCCTGCGTCGACGTCACCGATCCCGCCGCCCACCAAGCCTGCCTCGACAATTACATGCGTGAGATCTACAGACGCGAACTTGGCCAGTGCGAGGCGAGCCCAAATCACGGACAGATCGGTCAGGTTTGTGGGTAACCACCTCGGCCCCTAGCCCGCCGGGGAGTCCCCATCTTCGGCCGGGGCCCGCCCGCGAAGGTGACGCCAACGTCGGGCGGGTGCATCCCCCAACGCGCCAAGACGTGAGCGCTGGAAGAACTGCGCTCCCTTGAATGCCAAAGCGACTCAAGGCAAGTCGCTGAAGACGTATACCTTCGGTCGGGTGGCTTTACCCGCCCGGCAGTTGTTGCGCCAAAGCCCACGCCATCTGCGCCAGTGCGCGGTAGCGGTCCCGGATTTCTGATGTGCCGGCGCGGGAGTCGGCAGCATTGCCGTCGAGCCCGCGCCGCCACACGCCGGCGGTGATGGAGGCGAGGCGGAACATAGAGAACACGATGAAGGCGTCGAGCGAGCGAGGTGGCTCTCGGTCGGCGTGCCGACAGTAACTCGCAACGAATGCCTGCTCGTCGGGTATCCCGGTGCCGGTCAGGTCCTCGCCCGCTACACCCTTCGTGCCGCTGAAGTCCGGCGGCAGATGGTAGGTCAAACAGGTGTAGGCAAGATCGGCCAACGGATGGCCGATGGTCGCCAGCTCCCAGTCGAGTACTGCAACGATCCGGGGCCCGGTTGGATGGATCAGGACGTTGCCCAAGCGGTAGTCGCCGTGCGCGATGCAAGCCGGTTCGTCGTCCGTTGGCAGGTGTTCTGGCAACCACTGCGCCAACAGATCCATCGCCGGCATGTCCTCCACGCGCGCGGCCTGCCACTGCCTCGTCCACAGCGCCACCTGGCGTTGCAGGTAACCCTCTGGCTTGCCGAAACCCTCGAGGCCCACCGCGCGCCAGTCCACCCGGTGCAGCGCCGCGAGGACCCGTGCGAGGTCCTCGTAGACCGCCGCACGATGTGCCGAAGCGCTCTCGGGCATGGCCGGGTCGTGAAAGATACGTCCGGGGACGTAGTCCATGATGAAAAATGTTGTGCCGATGATAGATTCGTCATTACACAACAGCCGCATACGCGGGACCGGCACACCGGTGTCTCGCAACGCCGACATGACGCGGTGTTCGCGCTCCACTTCATGTGCCCGGGGGAGTAACCGGCCCGGCGGCTTCTTGCGAAGGACGTACTCGCCAGCGGTGGTTTGCAGGTGAAACGTCGGGTTGCTTTGTCCGCCTTGGAACTGGCGAACCTTCAGTTCACCGTCGAAGCCGGGAAGCTTTCCGCGCAGGTGCCGCGCGAGGCCGGCTTCATCGAACCGGTGCGCGGCTAGCACCGGCACCAGTTCTGCCACGCCGTCCATCGCTGCAACGTTACGTGCGAATTCCCGAGCCGCTACGGAAATCGTCGTCTGCGACGTGTCACGGCAGCCTGAATGTGCTGCCGATATCTCAACCGGAGTAGCAACCATCGCCGATGGGCTGCAAACCCCAACGTGAGCGGATCGAGCGGCGTCTTGGAGATGGCTCCAATGTTGCATATGCCCGCGTTCAACGCCCGCAACACACCGGTGTCCATTGGCGAAATCACGATGAAGTTCGTCACGCCGGGGGTGCCACGCGCAGGCTCGCGCAGGTCGCGCTGCCCGACGATCTTCGCCCCGAAGCCGCGGAGATGGCCGGCGGGCGTTGGCACATCCTTGGCTTCAGGGCGAGATGGCACAAGGCCTCGCCCCCGATCACGGCTCCGGACGCCACCTGAGCGGCACGTGAACGGGGAACCAACCGTCGAAAATCTCGCTGGGCGAAGGGCTGTAGGGTTTGGGATGCCACGCTTTGGGCACCTCGCCACCGCTCCAGTCGAACCAAAAGTACGGAATCTTGGCGAGCCACACTTCAAAGAACACGCCCAACAGGTCCCGGGCCAGGTGCGAGGCCGGACACCGGTGCGGGCCTCCCCCGAAACTCCAATTGCGCTGCGGGCCATCGAGTTTGATGACGTGACCTGACATGTCATCAAACTCGTCGCGATGCACGAATCCGACGCACAACTCGACAGGCGACCCGGCTGGGATCGTCGTTTCGCCGATTGTCACGTTGCGGCTGGTGATTCGGGACACGGTCTTCGCCCCGCCATCCAACCGCAGTAGCTCCTCGATGAACCGGCGTTGCCGGTCAGGGTTTTCGCGTAGTTCACGCTGCAATATCGGCTGTCGGGCCAGCACAGCCAGTCCGGCCCTGATAGCAAACGACGCGAAGATGAAGCCTCGGCCCACCGAGGCCATCAGTCCCAGTACTTCTTCGTCGGTCAGGGGTTCGGTGGCGAGGATACTGATCAAATCGGGGCCGCTCTGTGGGGCTCGGCGGATTGCCGCCACCATTTGCGTGTTGACCGCGTCGGGAGCGGTATCCGTCGGCAGCCCGCAGACCGTGACGAAGGCCGCGCGCCAGACGACCTCGGCGACACCCACACCGTCGCAGCGGTCCAGTTGCGCCGCTACGGCGCCGACGCATTGTTCGATGATCGCGCGCACGGGCTTGAGCATGTCCCGCGAGTTGCCGGGAGTGAACAACTGTTCGACCATGATTTTCCGGTACGGACCGAACGGCGGATTACCGGGCATCAGCTCGCCTTGGCGGCTGGCGAAAACCTCGCCATCGCGCATGGCAGCAAGAACGTCGTCGCGCCGCCACAGCACGTACGTGCCGTCCGGCTGCCGCAGCACTCGTTGACCGGAGCGCTCCGCGGCGGCCAGCCACTCCCGATAACCGTTGGCTGCTTCCTCGTCGGAACGCATGACTTCCAGCGCGGCGTCGCTACCCGACTCGATCATCGCGCACCACTGACCTTCACAATCGGCGGTCGCTGCGAACCAAGCATGACCGGCGCCGCCTGGAACTCCGACGCCGAAAGTCTATCGCCGAGACGGCGAGGCGTCGCCGCAACAGCCGCCTGGCCTGCGGCGGCTAGGTGTGGACTTTCCAACCCGCTAGTGGGGTGGGGGCCGCCGGAGCGTTGGGGTCATTGAACTCGATGTAGATGTCGCCTTGGTTGACGGAGCCGTCGTAGGCGATGTATCCGTGGGCGGTCTGGCCGTTGGTCACACTGCCCGAGCGCAGCGGCGGCATCTTGTTGATCTTCTGGTAATCAACTGTCAGTGAGCCGCGTTCGACGTCCCGGTAAGGGTCTTGCCTCCACGGCGACGACGCGGCAGTCACGTAGGCCTCGCCGTAGCTGAAAGGTGTGTCGGACTTGCCGACGATGGTGAGCTCGATGACGTCGCAGCCCCCGCCGCTCCCGGTGCAGCTCGACGACACCCAGCTCGCGTTGTTGAGCGTGACGTCGGCGGTCGCGGCGCTGTATTCCGTGACATGGATGGTGGTGCCGGCTTTGCCTATCGGAAACGGCTGCTGTTGGGGTGTTGGATCGGCGGCACCGAGCGGCGCCGTTAGGCCAGCCGTCATCGCGAGCAACGCCGCGACCGCTGCGCTCACCGGAGTTGATATGGCCACCCGCAGACGATAGCGCGCACCACTGCAATTGGCCCACGTCATTCGGATGGAAAGTAGGGCGGGCGGGGCTCGAACCCGCGACCAACGGATTGTGAGTCCTGTAGCAAGCGCCTCTGACGAACAGGTGTAATGATTAGCCGGCACAGGCTAAACGGCGACGAGCCATAGGATCAACGACGATGCGCTGCCACCTCCCTAGCCCGGCTTCGTGATGGCAATTACAAATATCGAGTTGAGTTTCCTCCTGGAGGCGTCGCGCCGCGGCCTGCTTCCTCAGAAAGGCCGCCTCCTGGAATTCGGCGAAGCCGAGTCCGTGATCGATGCGGCGCAGGCAATCCCGCTTCTTCTCGCCGAAGGACCACGGCGGGACGCGTTGCTGGCCGAGACGGCGCCGGACGGCATGTCTCAGGCCTATGCCGACGCCAAGCGAATCTACAAAGCCCTGTTCGACTTCCGCAGCTACAACGCCATCGATCTGCTCCCGCCCAATGATTATCGCCTGCAGCAGGAT
The DNA here is from genome assembly GCF_001667425.1 of Mycobacterium sp. 852002-51613_SCH5001154. Taxonomy (NCBI): domain Bacteria; kingdom Bacillati; phylum Actinomycetota; class Actinomycetes; order Mycobacteriales; family Mycobacteriaceae; genus Mycobacterium; species Mycobacterium sp. 852002-51613_SCH5001154. The sequence goes on from NZ_LZII01000056.1 coordinate 118,865, forward strand.
CTCAACCTGCCCTTCGATCTTGGGACAAGGTTCGACGTCTGCATCAACAACGGCACGACCGAGCACGTCTTCAATCAAGCCAATTGCTACAAGGCGATTCACGATCACACCGCCCCAGGGGGAGTGATGATCCATTGGACGCCGTGTCTGGGATGGGTCGACCACGGTTTCTACAACGTCCAGCCGGGTTTCTTCCACGACCTGGCTACCGCGAACAGCTATGAAGTCCTGCTCGCCGTGCTGTCGAGCGAGAGCATGATGGTCCCGATGGTCCCCGGCCAGATCACCTCCGAGATCGTCGCCGCCAATCCAGGCATCCGGGACAGCCTCGCCTGCGCCGTCCTACGCAAGACGACGGATGAACCGTTCCACTTTCCCTTGCAGGGGGTCTATTCCTTTCTCACGGAACTGGCAGCGCGAGCAGATGCATCCCATCCAGGGAGCCTCAAGGATTAGCCGAAGTGACTGACAAGCATCAGCCGAAGGCATACATGCCTGAGTAGGGCGGGGGCGGGGCTCGAACCCGTTCCGAAACCGCAGGTCACCTGCGGAAACACTGGTTCAGCACGCGAAAAGCACGCGAAAACACCTGGGATTACACGAAAGGTGTTGATGGCCTCAACAACGGCCATCGAACTCTCCACAATCAAGCAGGATCTGTGCATTGCGAATGCCTGATTCGAGTATCTCGTCGGAGAGTTGCCGATCGGAGACGGCGCGTGCGAGTTGCAGGGTGGCAACGAGAAGCGTGAACAACCCGAGCGCCTTGGTGCGGGCGGCGGAAGGGTCGTGTGGGGACAAGTGCGTCGCAACCGTGTCGATGATGGATTGCATTCCCTCGGTGTAGGAATCGCGGATGGCGTCATCGCAGCGGCCGATTTCATCGAGCAGGGCCGCAGAGGGACAGCCCGTGCTCGGATCGTCCCGATGACGTGGCGAGAGGTAGTCGCGCACATATTCCTCCAGTGCCGCGCGGCCCTCGGGTAGCGAGCCGAGGTTGGCATGCTGGGCGCGCAGTTGGTCGGCGACCACGTTGGCCACGAGGTCATCCTTGGATTCGAAGTGCGCGTAGAACGCGCCGTTTGTCAGCCCCGCGTCAGACATGAGGGCACCGACACCTGAACCGTCGATGCCGTCCTCTTTGAAACGCCGGCCTGCGGAATCGATAATCCTTCGCCGCGTTTCGCCTTTGTGCTCCGCGTCGTACCTCGCCACAGTCGCGTCCTCCGTTCGCCTCCAAGTCGCCCTTGCGCATCATAGCCGATTACCTTACAGTCATAATATTATGATCGTCAGCCAATCGGCCTACACCGAGGAAGACCCATGGCTCCTCTGAATGAACCACGGCAGGTGGCCTGCGGCCTTGTGTCACCGAGCCCGATCATGAAGGCCGTCTCCGCGCAGCGGCTGTCGGAGAAGGGGTTTCGCGTCGGTGTCCTCGAACGAGGCCGCCGCTACGAGCCCGCCGACCTACCCGCCTCGGCGTGGCAGACCCACAATTTCGCCCAAGTTAGCTAGCGCATCATCGCCGCGACCGCCAGGCCGCTAGGCCGCTAGGCGCCGGGGTGAACACCGCTAGCCGGCGGCCCCGCGTGGCTGTACACCTCTGACCATGCCTTACTTTGTGGGGCGGGCGGGGCTCGAACCCGCGACCAACGGATTATGAGTCCCTAGACAGCCCTCTTGCGACCAGGCCGAACGATTGCCTGATTCGCGCCATATCCCCTGCTAGACAGTAATATCTGCCGTTGCCGGTACGGGCGCGGTACGGGTCCAGTACGGCTGCAAAACGCCCCCGGTCGCCGGGGTGACGCCGGGGTGAAGATGCGCGCAGGTCTGTTAGCTAGCGATCGGCCGATGAGACGGCGCGCTCCTCATATTTGCCCCTTGAGTGGGGCATGCGCCGGTGTTCAGATTGCGCCGGTCGAACGGAGGCGCTCCATTCCGGCCTCGTCGTAGCCTGCCAGGGCGCGGAGTAACTCTTCCGTATGCTGCCCAACGTGCGGCGCTGCCGGCGGTGCAAATCCCTCGTCGGGTTTGGTCTTGATGCATGTTCCCATCAATCGCTGCGAAGTCCCGTCCGCCTGAGCCTGCTCGTAGACGAGTCGACGAGCTTTAGAGTGGTCGTCGTCGAACAGGTCTGCGCCCAAGAATGCCGGGGCTCCTGCGATATCGGTCGCAATGAAGAAGTCAATCCATTCCTTGCGTGTGCGTTCCTTGAATATTGCTGTTAGCACCTCGCGCAGCCGGGCCTCTGCCTCGAGATCCTGCCCCGGCTTCTGGCGCCCCGGTTCGTGGAGATCCATCCTGTCGAGTGATTCGCAGAATCTCAGCCAGAACTTGTCCTCCAGGGCGTTGAACACCACGTAGTTGCCGTCGCTGGTTTCGTAGTACTGGTAGCGAAGCGAAGCGCGGATTCCCTCGCCGTAGGCCGGTTGACCGTTCGCCAACGCGGTGAGGTGCTGGAAGTTCCAGTTAATTGCCGCATCGACCTGCGCTACTTCGACGTACTGCGGCTTGCCGTCGCGCCCGGCGGCGTGCAGCGCGGCGAGTACGCCCATCGCTGCGTACAGCGGTCCCGCGAGAACACCTGTCGTCCCTGTGGCCGCCCCCGAAAGGCGTGGCGTTCCATCCGCATCGATGATCGGCGGACTCAAGCCGGCGAAACAGTCGAACGACAGCCCGTGTGTGGCCAATCGGGTGTAGGGCCCATAGCTGCCCATGCCATTGAGCACGCAGTAGACAACTGTCGGGTTGACTGAAACGACGTCGTCGTAGCTGAAACCGAGCCGCTCCGCCGTGCCGTAACGCAGACCGTCGATCACCACCGCGGATGTCGCGGCCAGGCGGCGAAACGCATCTTGACCCTCAGTCGTTTTCAGGTTTATCGCCACACTCTTCTTGCCGCGATTCCAGTGAGAGTCCTGCAGCTCGCCGCCGGAAACCGCCGAACCGCGGAAGCCACCGCCGCCAGGCGGCTCCACCTTGATCACTTCTGCGCCGAGATCAGCCAGATGCCCGCCGAGTGCATCCGCGGAGAAGAGTGACACCTCGAGGACTCGGACGTCCCTGAGAAGTTCCATCACGCGACCTTTCCCCGCTACATCATGGTGATTGATTTCAGCTCGGTGTACTCCTCGAAGCCCCAGCGACCCTGCTCGCGGCCGAGCCCACTTTGTTTGAATCCGCCGAAGGGGCCGCCGCCGTTGAACATGCCACGCCCCGGTAGTGACCAACCCGGACCCTGCCCATCACCTGGATTGTCGCCAAGGTCGGCACCTGGTGCGAGAGTCTGCACCATGATGGTGCCGGTTCGAATCTGCCTGGCGACGTTGAATCCCCTTGCGGCATTGCGGGTCGTCACCAGACCCGCCAGACCGTAAATGGAGTCGTTCGCGATGCGGATGGCTTCGTCTTCGGAGCGATAGGTCATCACCGCCAGCACGGGCCCGAATACCTCTTCCTGGCACAAGCGGATGTCGTTGCGGCAGTCGACGAATGCCGTCGGCTCGTAGTAAAAGCCGCGTTTGAGGTGTTCGGGACGTTTGCCGCCAGCCACCAGCGTCGCGCCCTCCTCCACCCCGGCCATAACGAAGGACTCAACCCGCTGACGCTGCTGATCCCTGATAAGCGGCCCGACGACGGTCGCGGGATCACGCGGATCCCCGACGGTGATCATCGGCGCCATCGCTTTCAAGCCATCGACGTACGCGTCGAGCAGCCGCTCGGGCAAGAGAAGCCGCGACGTGACGGTGCACGCTTGCCCGGCATGCATCAGCACCTGCCCGAAACCTATTCCTGCAACGTCACTTTCGGTGACATCGTCGAGAACGATGTGCGCGCTCTTGCCGCCCAGTTCCAGCTGTGCGCGTTTCATGGTTGCCGCCGATAGTTCACGAATGCGTCGACCGGTCGCTGTCGAACCGGTGAATCCGATCATGTCGACGCCCCGGTGGGTACACAACTCCTCCCCCACGTCGGCACCTCCCACGACGACGTTGAACACTGCGGGCGGGAGGCCCGCTTCCTCACCGACCTTGGCCAGCTCCAGGGCGTTCATCGGGGTCCACGGGTGGGGCTTGAGTACCACTGTGCAGCCGACGGCCAAGGCGGCCAGGCACTTTTGGATGTTGATCGAGAAAGGAAAGTTGAACGGGGTGATGACTCCGACCACCCCGACCGGTTCGCGGACGACGGTGACGCCGCCCAGGCCAGTCGGCGACACCACGGGGCCGCCCGGTGTCTCCACCCAAGTCACATCGTGTTCGACGAACTCGCCGTAGTAGTGGGCGGCCTCGATGGCACCGGCAACCTGGATCAGGTCGGTGATGAAGCCGGTCGAGCCGGTCTCGGCGACGACCAGCTCTCGAAGTTCGGCTTTGCGCTCGTCGAGGATGTCAGCGAACCGCTTGATGACCTTTGCGCGCTCCCGCACCGACATCCACGGCCACGGACCTTCGTCGAAAGCCCGTCGGGCGGCCTCGATCGCCATGGTCGCCTGCTTTGGTCCACCGTCGACGACTCGGCCGATCAATTCCTCGGTGGCCGGATCGATGACGTCGATGGTCCCGAGGGCGTTGTCGCTCAACCACTTGCCGTCGATGAAGCTCTGGTACTCCCGCATCAAACAAATCGCCGTTGACTAGGTCAGCGTCGGATACGGGGCGGGCTCGAAGTCGAAGACCCGCCGAGCATTACCCTGCAGCACTTTGTACTTGTCGAGGTCGGACCGGCCGTCGAGTGCCTTGTGAGCGGCCTGAAGGGAGTTGGGCCAGAGGCTGTCGGTGTGCGGATAATCCGTTTCGATCATCACATTGTCGACGCCGATGGAGTCGAGATTCGCCGCGCCGAAGTCGTCCTCGATGAAGCAGCCGTACATGTGGTCGCGGAAGAGCTGACGCGGTGACTCCGGGAAGATGTCGGGGTCGGTGGGTACGGGCGTCAGGCGCATCGTGGCCGGGTCAACCGCCCAGTTGTTGGCGCGCAGGTATTGGTAGTCGGCGGCGACATGTTCGGCGCGCTCGATGAGGTAGGGGATCCAGCCGATGCCGCCCTCCGCCAGGACGATCTTCAGGTCGGGGTACTTCTGCAGCTTGCCCGAGAACAGCCAATCCGTGGTTGAGTTCGCCAGGTTGAGGTTGATGTTGACGGCTTGAACCCCGAAAGGCGCGTCAGGCGACGTGGTGGGACTGACCGACGACGAGCCGATGTGCGTGCACAGCGGCATCTTCGTCTCGTTCGCCACCGCGAAGAAATCGTCCCACTCCCCCGAGTGGATGGACGGAAATCCCAACGGGTGCAGATTCTCCGAGAAGGCAATGGCTTTGGCGCCCTTGCCGGCGCATCGTAAAGTCTCCTCGACGGCCAGTCTGGTATCCCACAACGGAATGATGACCATCGGGATGTAGCGACCGGGTGCCGCCGCGCACCACTCGTCGATGACGAAGTCGTTGTAGGCCTGCACGCACTTGAGACCGAGGTCGCGGTCACCGAGGTGGGCGAACATCTGGCCACAGAACCGGGGGAAGAACGGAAAGTTCAGTCCCGCGATCACATGATCCTCGTCCATGTCGGGGATGCGGGCCACCGGGTCGAAGTATGCGCGAGGCATCTCGTCGTAATTCACTGGTAGCGGGGAGTACTCGGGCGGCCTTTGGTGAGCCGCGACCAAGATGCCCATCACCGACGCGCGCGCTTGATCATAGATCCACGTATCGACGCTGCCGATGCGCTCGACGCGTGGCACTCGATCGCGGTCGGCGGCCGACGCGCGGTCGACCCATAGGTTCGGTGGCTCGATGATGTGGTCATCGACAGAGATCATCCATTGAAGATCTTGCTTGTCCACGGGTTCCTCCCTGATGTCGCTATTACGTTGGTTGCGAGACGATATCGGCGGTCGCCAGCCGCCTCTCACTGGGCGACGCGGGCGCCCGGGCTGAAGACGACCGGCAAGGCGCGGTAGCCCCGAGTGACCGAGTTCCCGTGGAAGTCGACTTTTGCCCCAGGGGGGATGGCGTAGTCCGGTATCCGATTCAGGGTCTGCTCGACGCCCACCCGAAACTCGAGCCGGGCGAGATTGGAGCCTAAGCAGCGATGGACGCCGGCCCCGAACCCGAGGTGGCGGTTGGTCTGTCGGTCGAGAATGCACTTGTTCGGCTCGTCGAACTCGCGCGAGTCGCGGTTGGCCGCCGCATAGTTCACGACGACCGTCTCGCCGGGACAGAACTTCTGGCCGCTTAGTTCAACCTCTTCCGCCACTGAGCGATGCAGCCCGTGGACCGAACCGGCGAACCGGATGAATTCCTCTATCGCCGTGGGCAACAACTCGGCTTCTCGTACGAGCCGGTCGCGCTCCGAAGCGTGAGAGCCCAGATAGAAGAAGGCGAACGACATTGCACTAGATGTTGTTTCGAGCCCCGCCTGCACCAGCAGCATCACATTCGCCACAACGTCGTCGAAGCTCAGTTTTTCGCCGTCGATTTCGGCGGCGAGCAAGACATCGATCAGGTCGTCGCGCGGCGGTTGACCACGGCGTTTGTCGATCTCCTCGCGTACGCGGAGGTAGAGATTCGTCATCGAACCGTTTCGGACCTCTTCGCTCTCACCGTTGATCGCTAGGTCAGCTGTCTCGATGTAGAGCGGCACGTCCTCAACGGGCATGCCGAGTACATACCGGAAGAACACGATCCCCGGCTGCTGCCATGCGACGTCGGCGAGATCGCCGCGGCCCAATTCGATGAAGTTGTCGATCAGCGCGTCGGTGACCGCCCGCACCTGCGGCTCCAAGTCCTTCATGCGGCCAGGAGAGAAATACGGGTTGAGAACTTTGCGAAGCTGCTGCTGCCGTGGCGGATCCAAGGTGATAACGATGTCACCGAACGACATCGGGGAGCCTTCCATCCCAACGGGCTTGCTGGAAAAAGTGCGCCAATCCCGCAAGATCTCGTAGCACTCGTCATAGCGGGTGGCGACCCACGCACCCCTCGGCGTCGGGCCCAGGAATGGGACATCCTGGTGACTGAACGGTCCCGCCTCTCGCATAACTGCGTAGACCTCGTAGAGGAAGTCTTGGTCGTTGAAATCCTCATGACGAAGATCGAGGTTCCGGGCGTGTTCCTCCGGTGATTTGCTCAACATGTGCCGTCCTCGTCGACACCGGAACTGCGCATGCCGACACCGTGGTCACGCCACCGTCCATGTGCCATCTGCGCCGGCCCTCGGATTTCTCGCACACGCCGAAATTTGCTTTGGCAGCACAGTAAATCGTCGACCGAGCAGAGTCAAGTCACACTCGATAACTATCTGAGACCACTTGCATGCGAGCTTCCCCTCAGTCGAAGGGTGCTCGCTAAAGTGTGTGTGATGACTACAGGCGCGCGGCGGCGAGTTCGCGACAAGGACGGCAAACAACGAGCCCTCCTTGAAGCGGCTGCTGAGGTCTTTGCCGAGGCGGGATACGCGGCCGCGGCGACGAAGGAGATCGCCCGTCGCGCCGACTGCTCGGAGGCGATGCTGTTCCACTACTTCGGGGACAAGCGAGGCATCTTCGAGCAAGTTGTTTCTCGACAGATCGCGGACCTCGTCAGCGAGGCCGAAGAGCAAGTCGTGGCGGCCCTGCCTGCCCGCTTCGAGGACTACATCGAGCAGCTTTTTCTTGCGAGACTGAGGATCGATGACCGGGACAGCGGTGTTCCCGGCTGGGACATTTCCGGTCGGGCACTGTCAGACCCGGACTTCTCGCTGCGGGTGCTGCAACCCAATCACGCGCGCCGTACGGCCGTTATCGCCGAAGGCGTTCGCCACTACCAAGCCGCGGGGCAGATCAGGGCCGACGTCGACGCCGACCTATTCGCGGAGCTGCTGGCTAACTTCATCATCTTCACAACGAGCCTCGGACCACGCTGGTTTGGTACGGGCGAGTCAGACATCCGCGCGCAGATCGAACTGGGTACGCAGGTCCTCGCCAAAGGCGTAAGCACGTCAACTATGAAGCCGCCCGCCAAGCGAGGCGGGCGGGTCCAGCGGGCCCCCAAGGTGCGTGCGGCCGACTAAGAGCTCCCTGACGAGCCCCACCGCGGCCGTGGTTATCGAGTCGCACTTGACACTTCAGGTTTCCCATCGCTAGCGTCGTTGCCAGCCAAGCCGCAGCCAATGCGGATGCAGAACACCCTGGTCGACCGGCACGAGCGTGAGGACAGGAAGTGGCGTGTGTGCACCCATCGGCGCGAGTAACTCACTTCCGAAGACATTGACGCGGGAAGTCGCAAGGCGATGAACGCTCTGCGTGGGGTTCGTGTTGTCGAGTGGGCGACGGAGATCTCCGGCCCGTACTGCACCAAGTTGTTCGCCGACCTCGGAGCAGAGGTCATAAAGATAGAAGACCCAAACGGGGATCCGTTCCGCCGCAGAACGTTTGGCGATCGAAGCGACGCCGACGCGCTGTTCAAATTCTTGAACGCCGGCAAGCGCTCAGTCGTTGGCACTTCGTTGGCCGACCTGGAGGCGCTGATCGTTTCCGCCGATGTGTTCGTCGATTCTCTCGGCCCTGGGGCACTCGACCGCGAGGCCCTACTACGGCGTGCACCACACCTGGTGATCGTGGCGTTGTCTCCGTACGGATTGACCGGACCGTACCGGGACCGACCCTCGACGGAGTTCACGATCCAGGCAGAGAGCGGAACCCTGGCGTTGCGAGGTCGTCCGGACCAACCGCCCATTCAAGCGGGCGGTCGAATCTTCGAATGGGTCATGGCCAGTTATGCCGCCGTCGGGGCGCTTGGCGCATTGCGTCGGGCTCAACTCGGCGGCGCAGGTGAAATCATTGACTGCTCGTTGCTGGAAACTTGTCACCTCAGCGCCAGCGGATTCGCCGACCTCTACCATGAGTTGGCCGGTCGTCCCCCTTTGACCGTGCCGGCGCGACAGGTTGAAATCCCTTCCATCGAACCGACCGCCGACGGATGGGTGGGCTTCAACACCAATACCCGCCAACAATTCGAGTCGTTCCTGGCGATGATCGGCCGACTGGACCTGCTCGACGATGACCCGGCGTGGGCACTCGCCACGACGCGGTGGGAACGGCGGGAGGAGTGGAATCAGATTGTGCGGGAATGGACGACGAGACGTTCCACAGACGAGATCGTCGCGTTGGCCTCCGATCTGCGCATCCCCGTCTCACCAGTCAACAATGGCCAGACTGTGTTGGACCACCCTCAGTTCGCGGCGCGCGGTGTGTGGGGCACGTATGCCGACGGCAGCTTCACCCACCCGTTGGCGCCCTACCAGATCAATGGCCGACGACCGGCCCCAACAGCCGGTGCTCCTCGGCTCGGCGAAATGGCAAAAGTCCCCGCCCACAGCAGGATTGCGAGTCCCGCCGACCGTGCACCGGGACTTCCGCTGGACGGAGTACGAATCCTCGACGCGACGGCGTGGTGGGCGGGCCCCTCCTCGACCCACATTCTTGCTGCACTGGGCGCTGAGGTCATTCACCTGGAGTCGACGGACCACCCTGACGGCGCGCGGATGGCGGCCGCGGCGTTCGCCAATCAGTCTCAGTGGTGGGAGCGGTCGGGGATGTACCTGGCGACCAACGCCAACAAGGGCGGGCTCACCCTCGACCTGTCCTCTGAGAAAGGGCGGGAGCTTTTCTTCCGACTCGTCGAGCGCTGCGACATCTTGGTTGAAAACTTCTCGCCACGCGTCTTCGACAATTTCGGCATCCCGTGGGAGACCATCAGTGCGGTCAACCCTCGAATACTTATGGTTCGAATGCCCGCATTCGGGCTCGACGGACCATGGCGCAACAACGTGGGCTTTGCGCAGACGATGGAACAGATGACCGGGATGGCGTGGGTGACCGGCCATGAACACGACCAGCCGCGAATCCCCCGCGGCCCGTGTGATCCACTGGCGGGAATGCACTCCGCATTCGCCATGCTCGTCGGCCTCCGGCAACGGGATCAGACCGAGCGCGGGTCATTCATCGAAGTCTCGATGGTGGAGGCCGCACTCAACGCAGCCGCCGAGCAGGTCGTCGAGTTCACCGCCTACGGAAATCTGATATCGCGCCGGGGGAACCGCAGCCGTGACGCCGCACCACAAGGGCTCTATGAGTGCGCGGGAACTGAGCGATGGCTGGCCATTTCGGTCGCGAACGAGGAGCAATGGCACCAACTCAAGTCGGCTCTGGGCAACCCGGATTGGGCAGACGACCCCGCGTTGGATACCCATGAAGGGCGTGTCGAGGCACATGATGTGATCGACAAGCATCTCGAGCAATGGGCTGGCCGGCGAGAGTCCTCGGCCGCTGCCGAATTGCTTATCGAATACGGCGTCCCCGCAGCGGATTTGGCAGATGCCAGGGTCGGTTCGATGCACCCACAACTGGCTGCCCGCGGCTTCTTCGAAAGTCTCGACCATCCCGTTGTGGCACAGCATCACGTGGCGGCACTTCCCTTCAAGTACCGCAGCGTTGACAAGTGGTATCGGTCACCGGCGCCGACGTTGGGGCAGCACAATGCGAGCATCCTCGGTGAGCTGCTCGGGCTCGACGCCTCTTTGATAGCGGCACTGACAGAGCAGGGCGTCATCGGGACCCGACCGGGCGGATTGGACTGAACGGTGAAGCTTCGTGTCGACGCAGAAATGTGCCAGGGCCACAGCCGTTGTTACGCAACATATCCGGAGATGTTCGATATCGACGACGCCGGGATCGCCTTCGTCACCGTCAGAGATATACCGCCGGAATGGGAGGGTCGGGCGCACCATGCGATCGCGAACTGTCCTGAACGTGCCATAAATATCGTTAAGGAGTCGCCATGAAGACCAACGGAGCAGTTCTGTGGGGGCTGAACGAGAAGTGGTCGGTGGAAGAGATCGAACTCGATCCGCCGCAATCCGGTGAACTTCTGGTCGAATTCGAAGCCACCGGATTGTGCCATTCCGACCACCACATCCGCACCGGCGACATGTTCGGGGTGAGCTTTCCCTTAATAGGTGGACACGAAGGGGCGGGCATCGTTCAAGAGGTCGGTCCGGGAGTGCGCGATGTGGCGGTGGGAGACCACGTAGTGACATCATTTCTGCCGGCCTGCGGTCGCTGCCGCTGGTGCGCTACGGGGCGTCAAAACCTTTGTGACTTCGGGGCGACCATCCTCGCGGGAGTCCAGGCCGACGGCACCTTCCGGCGCCGCGCCAGAGGACGGGGCATCGGAGCCCTCTCAGGCGTCGGCAGTTTCGCTCAATGGGGCGTGTTGTCGGAAGCCTCCGTCGTCAAGATCGACGACGATGTGTCGCTATCGCGCGCATGCCTTCTCGGCTGCGGCGTCACCACCGGCTGGGGCTCGGCCGTCAATACCGCGAACGTCAGTCCCGGCGACGTGGTGCTCGTGGTCGGCTGCGGGGGGATCGGCAGCGGTGCCATTCAGGGCGCTCGGCTGGCGGGAGCGGAGCAGATCGTCGTCGTCGATATAGAGCCTAGCAAGCGCGACAAAGCGTTTCAGTTCGGAGCCACTCACTTCGCCACCTCGATAGAGGAAGCAAACCAGTTAGTCGGCGAGATTACGCGTGGAGTCATGGCCGACTCGGCCATCCTCACGCCAGGCGTGCTCGAAGGCGCGATGATCAACGACGCGCTCAATACGGTGCGGAAGGGCGGTGCCGTGGTGGCCACCGCCCTGGCATCGATGTCCGACGTGACGCCGACGCTGCCGCTGACGTTGTTCACGCTGTTCCAAAAGCGCCTCCTGGGCAGCCTGTACGGCGAAGCCAACCCGCGGGCCGACATCCCTCGACTCATCAGCCTCTATCGAAGCGGCAAGCTGTTGCTCGACGAAACCGTCACCACCGAATACAAGCTCAACGACATCAATGAGGCCTACGACGACATGCTCGCCGGCCGCAACATCCGCGGGGTAATTGTCCACGAGCACTGAGTCTTTGGGGAAAGGCGGATCCGTATCGTATGCAGCCCGCGCAACCGGGAGAGAAGGCGCTGAATGTCACATACCAGCTGTAGCTGATGCTCAAGTTAATTCACCTACTCGCCATGAACGGATTTCACTCATGTCTTCGCCAGCCGATGTAGTCCGCAACTTCTGCGCCTTGATGGAGCAGCGGGACGCCGAAGCGTTGCGTCCCCTGCTCGCCGAAGGGGCCGTTTATCAGAACGTGGGAATGCCCGCCTTCACTGGGCCAGACGCCATCGTGGAGAACATGGCCGCCCAGTTCGCGATGTTCCCGGACGCCTACGCCTTCGAAATCGTCAACCTCGCCAGCGAGGGCTCCGTGGTGCTCACCGAACGCCTGGACTACATCCAGGCTCCGGACGGAAGCACGCCGGCCATCCCGGTAATGGGGACCTTCGTCGTCGATGACGATGGAAAAATCACTCGCTGGACCGACTATTTCGACCTGAATCTGACGATGAAGCTCCTTCAAGGCGAGGACATTAGCGCCCTGGTGCCAGCCACCGCATGAGTTGGGACATCACCACCGATCTGGGATCAACGGCGCTTGCTGTCGCTGCTCAACGGGCAGCAGAAACAGCACAAGATGACCCGTTGATCCACGACGAGTTTGCGGCGGTGTTGGTGGCGGCGGCCAATGAACCGGGTTGGCAACGGATTGCGTGCGGGGACCTTTCGTGGATGGGTGCAGAGGATGATGTGGGGCGGCGAGTTGCGCGAACGGGCCGGGAGTACGTCGCCACCCGGACGGTCTTCTTCGACGAGTTCTGTGCTGACGCAGCGAGTTTAGGAGTCGGCCAATTCGTCATCCTCGCTGCCGGCCTCGACGCCCGTGCCTATCGCTTACTCCCTCTCACCGGCAAGCGTTTGTACGAAATCGACCAGCCCGCAGTGCAGGCGTTCAAAGACACCGCCCTCACAGCGCATGGCGCTACTCCGCTAGCCGACCTTTACGCGATTCCTGCTGATCTGCACGATGAGCGTTGGCCACTGATGCTGATGGAGGCGGGATGGGACAGGTCGCTGCCGACCGCCTGGCTCGTCGAGGGACTACTGCCCTACCTATCGTCAACCGAGCACAACGCACTCTTCGACACGCTCACTGCGCTAAGCGCACCGGGTAGCCGGCTGGCCGCCGAGGTCTATCACCACTCGACACTGCATTTCGGTGACAAACGGCTGAGCACTTGGCGCGACGGAGCAGCCGAGATAGACGACGCGCTGGGCGTAGACGTGGATGTCACGGCCTTCATCAAAAACCACGATGCGAGCGATACGGCATCATGGCTGTCCCAGCACGGATGGAGGGTGGATTCCCTCGACAGCCGCGAAAAGATGTCGCGCCTCGGCAGGCCAATCCCACCGGACCTCCGCGACATCGCGCCAGCTAGCTCCCTGGTAACAGCGATCCGCGACGGGCCGTAGCGTTCCAACGGATACTGGTCATTTTCGAGCTTGGTTGTGAACGAGGGGGCCCATGCGGGTGCCAAGGGCCGTCGCAAACTTCAATCGTCGAGTCACCAATCCAGCGGCGCGGTTGATCACACCATGGCTTCCGGGCCTAGGGACGCTCGAGCATGTCGGACGCAAATCAGGCAAGCATTATCGAACGCCGCTGTTGGTTTTTCGCATCCGCGACGGCTTCGTCGTTCTTGTCGGGTATGGACTGAAATCGGACTGGTTGAAGAATGTATTCGCCGGTGGACAGGCGGTGCTGCACAAGCGCGGCAAGAGTATCGCGCTAGCCAATCCCCGCCTCCTGAGTAAGGCTGAGGCCGCAACGCTCGTTCGAGGGCCATCTGGTGTGTTCTACCGAGTATTTCCGTACAACGAGGCGGCGTTGGTGTTGACCAAAGTCAATTCCACGCAGTGACTTTGGGCAAAAAGTTGCGCCAGTGGGGTCCCCCGCGGCCAACGGAAGACGAGCTGTCGGCCAGGCGGCAACACTACCGTCTCCCCCGCCAGGTGTCCGTTGGGGACCAATTGACGTCGACGTTGACGGAGCAGGTTTGTGTTTGCCGTCCTTCCGCTTGATTGTTCAATTCACCCTCCGGGTGGGTGTTCTTGCGGCGTCAGAAGAAGCCATGATGGCAATGGATCAGCCACCAAGGCCCGATAGGCACACGCTTCTGTTGGGAAATGCGGGCTCGGGGCCAGACCGGCCCCGGCGGATCGAAACACACGCCTGGGGCTAGGCACGCCTGGACGGCATGCGCCGCAAGCGGCTGTCCGCCGCTCCATCGTCCGACGTGCGTTCCCTGGTACCTCTTGACCTCCTAGGCCGAACAGGCCCGGCGAAATTGCGCCTGCGGGTCCGATTCGGTGTCACCGACGACAGTGCCAACGTTGAGCGTTGGCCCGCTCGGGCCGGTCTGGAATCTTGGAGCGGAGGTATCGAGTGACCCATCCGTTGGGTATTCCGGTGTTCGAACGGTTCTTCCGGTCGGTCGCAAGCATCAAGATCGACAGGAACGACGTACGCCGCTTCCGAGAATTTGTCGACGAACAGATCGAAGACATTGCTATCGCAGGGCGCAACTCGGCCAAGTGGAACGGGCGTGACGTGATTGTGGCGCAGGACCTTCCGATCACCAAGGGCGTCCAGGAGCGAATGCGTGAATTCGACAAGCTGGAGGAGGCCGAGGAGATCCGTGAGCTCCTGCGCCAGGTGGTTCGACAACCTTCCGGGGAGGTTGCGTTCGCTGAGGACGCTGAGCGGCTGCTTCCAGAGTTGTTCGGCGGGTTGAGTATCGCGCTTGCCCGCTCGTTCCGCGTGGTGGACGCGACGATGTCCAACCCGTCGACTGAGCATTGGAATCGGGTGTTCACGTTATTCAAGCTGGTGTTCTGATATCCGAGGTCACTCACCCGTCGTGACTGACCAAGGCGAGTGAAATCGCGGGCTGAAACCGTCTCGACAGTCCGAGGCCTTCGGCCACAGCAATGAGGCATTCTGTGGCGACAGCCGCTGATGGACCTCGAGGGGATTGCCACTGCAACGTCCCGTCAGCCGGTCCGAAAGATTTTGCCCTAACGCGAATTCGGGAATCTCTATCGAGCTCCCGGGAAGATCACATTGAACGAGTCGAGCGACGGCTCACCCTAGACGCCCGCTGCGCCCGGCCGCCGGTCGGCCATCGGGTTGAGGAATCGCCACGCCCGTGTCGCGGCATGGAGGTTGAACCGGGTATCGACTTTGCGGAGGTCGTGGCCGGTGAGTTCAGCGACGCGCGCTAGCCGGTAGCGCAGCGTGCTGCGATGAATGTGTAATGCGGCCGCCGACTCATCATAGTTTCCGCCGCATTCCAGATAATCGCTCAGGGTCAGGACCAGTTCGGAGTTCTTGCTCTCGTCGTAGTCGAGGAGTGCGCCCAGCCATTCGCGCACGAATTCCTCGACGGTGCCGCCGTCGTGGGCGGCGTCGATCAGGCGGTAGAAGCCAAGTTCGTCGAACGCCGCTGCGCCTTCCGGATTGGCCGAGCGCAGCCGGATGTTCAGGGCGCGACGCGCCTCGGTGAAGGACTGCGGCAAGTCATCGGGCAGTTCGCAGCGAGTGCCGATGCCGATCACGTTGGCCGTCCGGTCGAGACGCTCGCTGATTGCGTTGTGCAACGCCCGGGGGTCCGGGCGTCCGTCGGTGAGCAGAACAATCAGGCCCCCGTGGCGCCCTTGCAGGTAGTTCAGGTGCAACGCGGTCATAGCGCGCCCGGCGGCGGTTGCCAGTCCGTTCTCTGCGCCACCGCCGGCTTGCACCACCACCGCATAGTGCGGGCGCCGCAGGTCATGGCCCAGGGCATCGGCACGAGCGTAGGCCCCGTCCCGGTCGGTGCCGGCCAACAGATCGTCGACCAACTCGCGGCGCAGATTGAGCTCGATCTCGGCGAGACTTCGCTGGTGGGAAAGCTCCAACGCTAGTGCCGTGGTGCCGTAGCGCAGGGCGAACAGGCTGTCCTCAGTCACCGTGTTATCCGGGTCCTGCAACGCCAGGATCCCAAGGATCTCAGCCCGGGGCTGGACGAGCGACAGCACCCGGCCCCCGATCCGCGCAGGACCGTTCTGTGCCGCGAGCTCGTGCAGCAATAGCCCGCGGTCTTGGGTTGTCTGTTTGGGGTAGGGGTGGAGTTGTCCGGGGCCGGCCCAGCAGCGCAGGTTGCCAAACCTGTCTTCGAGCCCCACCGGCAATGCCGTCAGGTCATAAAGCGCGTCAACGATGCCCTGCTCGCCCAGTCCCGCCGCCACCGCCGCGCTCAGAATCTCATGCGTCTTCGTTTGCGATTGCAACCGCGAAACCGTGAGGGCGAGTTCGCGATTCGTTTCCTCCAGATCGCTGTTCGCCTGTGTCAGCTGGCCGGCGTAGCCGACGTCGCGCTCGTGCATTGCCACGTACGCCAAGGCGGCGCCGGCTTGCTGAGCAAGGATTGTCAGCAGCAGGGTTTGATTTTTCGGCGGTGCACTGGTGGCACTAAGCACCAGGCAACCCTGAACGGTGCTGCGGTGACTAAGCGGAACCGCCCACCCCCACCGTCCGCCTTCCACATCGATATGTCCGTCGCAGCCCGACTCCCGAAGTTGCCGTTCGATTTCGGGATTTGCAGGTTGCGAGGGTGGAAAGCGAACGAACCCACCGTCCACGGACCGGTAACTGGCCTCGACTTGCCACGGCGCGAGTTCGCCGACCGTGGCTGTGACGACCCGGAAGATCTCTCCGGCGTCGCAGTCACTGAAGGCGGCGCGCGAGAGCACAGCCAAACTCCCTGGCGAAACCTGTCCGGCCTGCCAGCGGCGATCTCGTGGGCTCAGTGATTCGCCGTTCATGTTTGGAAATGGCCGTGCTGAGCTACTACTCCTACTCCGCTCTCGGGCCAAGGCGGAGTGTCTGCTGATGCACTACTAGCGATCGCGTACCCACCGTTAGCGATCCGAACCCGTGTTACCCGTCCGGAAGTGTCCGCCCCGCGCCTGGTACCGACAGCCTACTCCCATTGCAGTGCTGCCAGGACGAATCAGAGCCGAAAATTTGGGCTTTGCAGGCGCACGCGACCGTCGCTGCGGGTTGCCACACTCCTTGTTTGGGAGCGAATTACGACAGGCGTCTCGGTGCGTGAATTACGGCCAGCCGATGTCGGCGCCGCGGTGAAACGCGTTCCAGCCTAGGAGAATCCGTGGCTTTGACGTGTGTCGTGGCCGACGTTGAGGTGGCCGACTGTGCGCTGCAAATCCTGACCAGCGCCAACCGAAGGGAATAGACAATGGCAACAGCGGTAGGCATCGATCTCGGGACAACTAACTCGGTGATCGCCGCCTGGCAGGGCGGGGAACCGATCGTGATCCCAAATGCCGAAGGGGCGCGGACCACGCCCTCGGTGGTGGCGTTCACAGAAAGCGGTGAGCGCCTGGTCGGGCAACTAGCCAGGCGCCAGTCGATCATGAATCCGAAGGGCACCATCTATTCGGCGAAGCGATTCATCGGCCGCCGATTCGACGAGATATCCGAAGAGGCCAAGGCAGTCAGCTTCGACGTTGTCGAGGGCGACGGCGGTGCCGCCCGATTCGAAGTACGCGGCAAGAAGTATTCGCCCGAGGAGATCAGCGCCCAGGTGCTGCGCAAACTCGTCGACGACGCCAGCAAGTTCCTCGGTGAGCGGGTCAAGGAAGCGGTGATCACCGTTCCGGCCTATTTCAACGACGCCCAACGCAACGCCACCAAGGATGCCGGCCGGATCGCCGGCCTTGACGTGCTGCGCATCATCAACGAGCCCACGGCCGCGGCTTTGGCCTACGGGCTGGACAAGAAGGGGCACGAGACGGTGCTCGTCTTCGACCTCGGCGGCGGTACGTTCGATGTCAGCCTCCTCGACGTGGGTGATGGGGTGGTCGAGGTCCGCGCCACGGCCGGTGATTCGCACCTGGGTGGCGACGACTTCGACCGCCGGCTGGTCGACTACCTCGCCGATGAGTTCGAGCGCGAGAACAACATCGACTTGCGGAAAGACCCCCAGGCGTTACAGCGACTGTTCGAGGCGGGCGAAAAGGCGAAGGTCGAATTGTCGTCGGTGGCGCAGACCCAGGTCAATCTGCCGTTCATCACCGCCGACGCCAGTGGGCCGAAGCATCTGACCACCACGATCATGCGATCGAAGTTCGAGGACCTCACCGCGGACTTGATCGAGCGAACGATGGGCCCGGTCAAGCAGGCGATGAGCGACGCCAAGGTGAGCGCGAACGACATCGACGAGGTGATCCTGGTGGGCGGTTCCACCCGGATCCCCGCAGTCCAGGCTTTGGTCCGCCGTCTCACCGGCGGCAACGACCCCAACATGAGCGTTAACCCCGACGAGGTCGTCGCGCTCGGCGCAGCGATCCAGGCCGGTGTGCTCAAGGGCGAGGTCTCCGACGTATTGCTGCTCGACGTCACCCCATTGTCGCTGGGCGTGGAGACCGCCGGGGGGCTGATGACCAAAATCATCGAGCGCAACACCACCATCCCGGCACGGCGCAGCGAGGTGTTCACCACCGCGGCGGACAACCAGCCGGCCGTGGATATCGTTGTGCTGCAGGGTGAACGGGAGATGGCCGGGGACAACCGGGTACTCGGTCGGTTCAAGCTGGAGAACATCCGCCCGGCACCCAGGGGTGAGCCACAGATCGAGGTCATCTTCGACATCGACGCGAACGGCATCCTGCACGTCACAGCGCGCGACAAGGACACCGGTGCCGAGCAGGGCATCACCATCAGCGAGCAGTCGAACCTCGATAAGTCCGAGGTGGAGCGGATGCTCGCCGAGGCGGAGGCCAACCGCCGCGAGGACGAGCAACTGCGTGCCGCCGTCGAGGCGCGCAACGCGCTCGACTCGGCGGCATACCAGGTGGAGCGCCGACTTGCCGAACTGGGCGACTCGGCGGCGCCGCACGATCGCGCACGCGCCGAGATGCTGGTCGCCGACGCGCGCCAAGCCGTGAAGGAAGACGCACCGATGGACCGGGTGCAGTCCCTGACGTCCGAACTGCAGCAAGTGCTTTACGGGCTGCAGCCGATGCCGTCCGGTGGCGGCAACGGGCATCCGACCGGCCAGCGCGAGGGCTCTCGAGTGCGTGACGACGACGTGGTCGACGCCGAGTTCGACCGGGGCTGAGCCGCAATGGTCAGCCCCGCAGAACATTCCAAGACCGAAGAGGACGGTGGACGGGTCGACGATCACCCGCCAGAAACGGTTGCCTCGCAATCCGATTCAGGCAAGGACCGCGCCCAACTCGAAGACCGCTGGCGGCGCGCCGTCGCCGATCTCGACAATGCGCGCAAGCGGCATGTCCGCGAACTGGACCGCGAACGAGCAAAGGAACGATCCAGGGTGGCCGGCGCGTGGCTGCCCGTCGTGGACAATTTGGAGCGGGCGATCAGTCATGCCGGTGACCGGTCCGACGCGGTCCTCGACGGCGTGCGGAGCGTTCTCGAACAAGCGCTACAAGTTCTCGAGCAGCTCGGCTATCCACGCGATACGGAGGCAGGAATTCCTTTCGACCCGGAGCGTCACGAGGTGGTCGGTGTGGTGGACCAGCCGGACAGCGCGGCCGGGACGGTTCTCGAAGTGTTACGACCGGGCTACGGCGAAGGTTCGAGGCAACTGCGGCCGGCGGCCGTGGTGGTCAGCCGACGCGGGGAGTGACGCTTCGTGGCCGGCGACTACTACGACGTGCTCGGGGTGTCGCGGGACGCGACCGCCGATCAGATCCAGCGGGCGTTCCGCACTCTGGCCCGCAAGTATCACCCCGACGTTAATAAAGATCCAGCGGCCGAAGATCGGTTCAAGGAGGTCAACGAGGCCTATCACGTGCTGTCGGACCCCGAAACCCGCAAGCGCTACGACCGATTCGGCGAAGACTTTCGCAAGGTTCCCGAGGACTGGGAGGAGCGGGTGGGCGCCGGCGCGGGTGGCTTCCGCGGAAGCGGACCCTCCGGCGCTCGGGTGCGCTACGGCCAGGGCTTCGGCGGCGCCGGCGGCATCAACATCGAAGACCTTTTCGGCGACATGTTCGGTGGCAGTGGCGGATTCGGGCCGATTCCGGGCGCCGACCAGGAAGCGGTGCTGGAGCTGACCGTCGAGGAGGCCTACCGGGGCGGCAAACGGCAGCTCTCACTCGATGGCCGCAACTACGGGGTCAACATCCCCGCCGGGGTCATCGACGGTCAGCGGATACGGCTGGCGGGAGAAGGCGGCCGAGGTAGCGGCGATGGACCGGCCGGAGATCTGTACCTGCGGGTGCGTATCAAGCCGCATCCCCGATTCCGGCTCGACGGACGCGACGTCACCGTCGACCTGCCGGTGTCGCCGTGGGAGGCGGTGCTGGGGACCACTGTCGCTATTCGAACTCCCGGCGGCGAAGCGAAAGTTAAGGTGCCGCAAGGGTCGTCGACCGGTCGTCGGTTGCGGCTGCGCGGCGAAGGCATGCCCAACCCGCGCGGCGCCGCAGGCGACCTCTACGCAGAAATCAAGGTGATGGTGCCACCGAAACCCACTGCGCGGGAACGCGAGCTGTTCGAGCAATTGGCGACGGTGTCCACGTTCGACCCGAGGAGGGGACGATGACCGCAGCACGCAATGTCCTGGCGCGGCGGCCCCGAATGGAGCTCGACGTCTTCGCAACACGCTGCGCGTTGCATCCCGACATGGTGCGCCGGCTGGTGGCGCTCGGCCTCGTGGCTTGCCAGCAGGATGCCCGCGGCGATCTCTGGTTCGAGCCATCTGCGCTGGTGACAGTCGCCCGCGTCCAGCGGTTGAGGGCCGGCCTGGGACTGAACTACGCGGCGATCGGGCTGGTGCTCGACCTGCTGGACCACATCGAAGAGCTGGAATCCGCTTCTCACCGAAGGAGGACATCGCGGTGGACATCAACAAGCTGACGCAGAAGTCACAGGAGGCGTTGGCCGAAGCACAGAGCGTCGCGACCCGGATGGGTCAGAACGAGGTCGACGGCGAACATCTGCTGTTGGCGCTGATCGACCAGCCCGAGGGTCTCGTCCCCCGGCTGCTTGATCAGGCGGGCGCCGAGACCGCGGCACTGCGTGCGGACCTGGAACGCGAGCTGAATCGGCGCCCGCGGGTGACCGGCCCCGGCGCTGCGCCAGGCCAGGTCTCTGTCACCAGGCGCCTGGCGAATCTGCTGGAGGCTGCCGAGCGGGAAGCCAAGCGGCTCAAGGACGAATACGTGTCGGTGGAGCACCTCGTCATCGCCCTCGCCGAAGAGGGATCGGCGAGTGCCGCCGGACGGATGCTGGCCTCCCATGGCATCACCCGCGAATCGTTTCTCGCCGCGCTGGCCAAGGTCCGCGGCAACCAGCGGGTCACGTCAGCGTCGCCGGAGGGGGCCTACGAGGCGCTGGAAAAGTACGGCCGCGACCTGGTTGCCGAAGGCCGCGCCGGCAAGCTGGACCCGGTGATCGGCCGAGACGCTGAGATCCGCAGGGTGATCCAGATCCTCAGCCGCAAGACGAAGAACAATCCGGTGCTCATCGGCGACCCCGGAGTCGGCAAGACGGCGATCGTGGAGGGGCTGGCCCAGCGGATCGTGCGCGGCGACGTCCCGGAAGGCCTGCGGGACAAGACAATTTTCTCGCTCGACATGGGTTCGTTGGTGGCAGGTGCGAAGTATCGGGGCGAATTCGAGGAACGGCTGCAGGCGGTGCTGTCGGAGGTGAAGGCGGGCGAGGGTCGAATCCTGCTGTTCGTCGACGAGTTGCATACCGTGGTCGGAGCGGGGGCGACGGAGGGGTCCCTGGACGCCGGCAACATGCTCAAGCCGATGCTGGCCCGCGGTGAGCTGCACATGATCGGCGCCACCACACTGGACGAATACCGTAAGCACATTGAAAAGGATGCCGCGTTGGAGCGCCGGTTCCAGACGGTGCTGGTCGACGAACCCGATGTGGAGGACACCATTTCGATCCTGCGCGGCCTGCGCGAACGCCTCGAGGTGTTCCACGGCGTGCGGATTCAGGATGGGGCCCTGGTGGCGGCGGCAACCCTGTCGCACCGCTACATCACCGACCGGTTCCTTCCGGACAAGGCGATCGACCTGGTGGACGAGGCGTGTGCGCGGCTGCGTACCGAAATCGACTCGATGCCAGCGGAGTTGGACGAGATCACCCGTCGAGTCACCCGGCTCGAGATCGAGGAGGCGGCGCTGGCCAAGGAGACCGACCCGGCCAGCAAGTCCCGTCTGGAGGAACTCCGCAAAGAACTGGCCGACCTGCGGGCGGAGGCCGACGCCCGGCACGCGCAATGGGATGCCGAGCGGCAGGCGATCCGGCGGGTACAGGAACTGCGCGGGCAACTCGAGCAGCTCCGGCACGAGGCCGAGGAAGCCGAACGCAACTATGACCTCAACCGGGCGGCCGAGTTGCGCTACGGCCAGATCACCGATGTGGAACGCAAACTGCAAGCGGCCGAGGAGCAGCTGAAGTCCAAGCAGGGCGAAAAGCGGTTGCTGCGCGAGGTCGTCACCGAGGACGAGATCGCCGAAATCGTGGCCGCATGGACCGGAATACCGGTCGCGCGGTTGCAGGAGGGCGAACGGGAAAAGCTGCTGCGGCTCGACGAAATACTGCACGAGCGGGTGATCGGTCAGGACGAGGCGGTCCAGCTGGTAGCCGATGCGGTGATTCGCGCCCGCTCCGGAATCCGGGATCCGCGCCGCCCGATCGGCTCGTTCATCTTCCTGGGACCCACCGGGGTCGGTAAGACTGAGCTCGCGAAGACGCTGGCCGCCGCGTTGTTCGACAGCGAGGACAACATGGTCCGGCTGGACATGAGCGAGTACCAGGAACGGCACACCGTGAGCCGGTTGGTCGGTGCGCCACCGGGATACGTCGGCTACGAGGAGGGTGGCCAGCTCACCGAAGCCGTGCGTCGCAAGCCCTACTCGGTGGTGCTGCTCGACGAGATCGAGAAGGCGCACGCCGATGTGTTCAACACCCTGCTGCAAGTGCTCGACGATGGCCGGCTCACCGATGCACAGGGACGCCAGGTCGATTTCCGCAACACGGTGGTCATCATGACCTCCAACATCGGATCGCAGTACTTGCTCGACGGTGTCACCGCAGACGGCGAGATCAAGCCCGATGCCCGCGACCGGGTGATGGCCGAGCTGCGCGGACACTTCCGGCCCGAGTTTCTCAACCGCGTCGACGACACGGTGTTGTTCACCCCACTGTCGATGCCGCAGCTCGAACGGATCGTCGAGCTGCAGCTGGCCGAGTTGCGGGATCGGTTGGCGGAAAGGCAAATCGAGCTCGATATTACCCCGGACGCTCGCCGGATGATCGCCGGGCATGGCTACGATCCTGTGTACGGCGCGCGGCCGCTGCGCCGCTACATCGCCCACGAGGTGGAGACCAAGATCGGCCGGGCGCTGCTACGCGGCGACATCGCGGGCGGGGGCAAGATCCGCGTCACCGTGAGCAATGGCGAACTTGCCGTGGGCTATTCGGAACCGGCCCTTGCGGCCTAACGGAGGACCATGGAAACAGACATCGTGACATGCCCGCACTGCGGTAAACGCAACCGCGTACCCACGGTGGCCGCGGGGAAGCCCCGGTGCGCCAACTGCCACCAGTGGCTGCCGTGGATCGCTGCGGCCGGTGACCTGGACTTCGCCGAGGTTGCCGAAAAATCCTCGGTTCCAGTACTTGTCGACCTGTGGGCGACCTGGTGTGGACCGTGCCGCATGGTGAGCCCAGCGCTGGAGCAGCTCGCCAGCGAACGCGCCGGACAACTCAAGCTTGTCAAGGTCGATGTGGACAAAGCGCCGGCGATTTCGCAGCGGTTCGCGGTTCAGGCGGTGCCGACACTGTTGCTCCTTGACCACGGGCAAGTACTGGGTCGGCAATCGGGTGCCGCTCCTGTTGCGGCGCTGCGCAATTGGCTGGACCAAGCACTGTCAACGACAACCAAGGAGGCGCAATCATGACGTCGATATTCGTCGACCCCGACTTGGCGGCCATCCGCAGGGTCACGCCCAGAACTCCCGATGGCTGCGAGGAATGTTTGCGTCTGCATACCCCGTGGCTGCATCTTCGGCTGTGCCTGAGCTGCGGGCACGTCGGGTGTTGCGATTCGTCTCCGATGCGCCACGCCCGTAAACACGCCCACACGGTGGGCCATCCCATCGTCCAATCGTTCGAGCCCGGCGAATCGTGGCGTTGGTGCTATGTCCACGAAATCTATGTCTGAGGTGGCTGATGTCTGACGTAACGTCCGTGGAATCGTCAGTCCCGGCAACCCAGGAGTGGGAGGAGACCCCGGACCTGTTCGGTGCATACCCACGGTTGACCGAGGACCGGATCGCGACACTGCTCCCCGGCGGCAGCAGGCGGCGGGTTGGGGTTGACGAAGTCCTGATTCGCGAGGGCATGCGATCCGACGAGTTGTTTGTAATTTTGTCGGGCAAAGTCGCAATCGTGACCGATGACGAGTCGGGTGAGAGGCGGGTGCTGCGCGTGCACGGAGCCGGTAGGTTCCTGGGGGAGCTCGGCGATCTGGAAGGCCAGCCAGCGTTCTACACGGCGATCGTTGTGGTCGAGGGCGAGGTGTTGGCGGTTCCCACCAGTCGCGTGCGCGCTCTGGTCGCCCATGACCAAGTTCTTAGCGACCTGGTTTTGCGTGCGTATCTGGTGCGTCGTTCCCTATTGATCGGGCAGCGCGTCGGGTTCCGGATTATCGGGTCGTGCTTCTCGCCCGACACTGCGCGTTTACGAGAGTTCGCCGCCCGCAACCGATT
Source organism: Mycobacterium sp. 852002-51613_SCH5001154 (assembly GCF_001667425.1). Taxonomy (NCBI): domain Bacteria; kingdom Bacillati; phylum Actinomycetota; class Actinomycetes; order Mycobacteriales; family Mycobacteriaceae; genus Mycobacterium; species Mycobacterium sp. 852002-51613_SCH5001154. The sequence continues at coordinate 143,611 of NZ_LZII01000056.1, forward strand.
ACCACACCGATGGCTGGATCTGGAACGTGACCGCAACGCCGAGCGGCTGCTGCACCGTTTCGGTATTCCGCCCGAGGACACGCCGGTGGTGATCTGGGGAACCCGGGTGCTGCGCAATCCCAGCAATGTCGAGCTTGCCCGGGTGGTGGGCCTCACCGTCCCAGACGTAATCAGCGACGAACGCGACGTGATAGTGGTCGGCGCCGGTCCGGCCGGTCTGGGGGCTGCGGTGTACGGCGCTTCCGACGGATTGCGGACTTCGGCGATAGAGCGGATCGCCGTCGGCGGCCAGGCCGGGACGTCGTCCCGCATTGAGAATTATCTGGGTTTCCCGGCCGGAATCTCTGGGTCTGACCTCGCCGAACGTGCGTTCTTGCAGGCCGATAAGTTCCGCGCGCGAGTCTCGGTATCCGCGGAGGCCACCCGGCTGGAATCTGACGGCGGGCAGCTCCAGATCACGTTTGCCGACGACACCGTGGCCGTAAGCCGATCCGCGGTGCTGGCCACCGGAGCACGTTATCGCCGCCTGGCGGTGCCGGGGATCGATGCATTCCAGGGCAACGGCGTGTATTACGCCGCTACCTATCAGGAAGCGCTGCTGTGCGGTGACGGCCCGGTTGTTATCGTCGGGGCCGGTAACTCCGCCGGACAGGCGAGCGTGTTCCTGGCAACTCACGTGTCGCGGGTATATCTGCTGGTACGGGGAAACGACCTCGGCAAAAGCATGTCGCGCTACCTCGTCGACCAGATAGCTCAGCAGCCGCGGGTAATGGTCCGTCTCAACACCGAAGTCCGCGAAGTCCAGGGCGACGAAGCGTTGAAAAGCGTTGTGGCCGAGAATAATCAAACCGCTGAGCGGGAATCTATCAAGGCGCGCGCACTTTTCGTGTTCATTGGGGCGGACCCGAACACCGAGTGGTTGGTCGGCACAGTCGCGCTCGACCACCACGGTTTCGTCGAAACCGGGCAGGCCGCAGCGAATCACATTGCAGGCGCGGACGGTCTCACCACGGTCCGCCGCCCGGTCTTCTTGGAAACCAGCGTGCCCGGTGTCTTCGCCGCTGGAGACGTGCGCAGCGGGTCGGTGAAGCGAGTGGCATCCGCGGTCGGCGAAGGAGCCATGGCAATACGCCAAATCCACGAGTACTTCGGGACCTGATCGGCGGCGGTCGCCCCGGGGTGACCAGCCACCAGCCAACCGGGATGACGGGCCGAGGACAGTGAATCGGGTCAGACGTGCAGCCTGCCAATGTCGTGCCGGACTCAGTACGGTCACCAGGGACGTTTGGCCGTGTGGGGTACGGGTATGCGGGGGACCAATGCCAGGCGCCCCGTCATCGATCTTGCTAGTCGCCGATCCCGGTGTTCCGGCGGCGATCGCCGAACGCCTTTCGGATTCGCTCCCGAGTCAGCTGATGGACTGTGCTGCCGCAGATGGCAAGTGGGACGTGTCCGTGCGACGCGAGTCCTATCCGGTCGACGAGCATGCCGAGGTCTTAGAGGTGATACGCATCATTGACCCGGCTGGCAAGCCCGAGGACATCGTTATCTACCTGACCGATCTACCGCGACGCGTCGGGACGACGCCGGTGATTGTTGATATCAGCTTGAATAACCGGTTCGGACTGATTTCCATCCCTGGAGTGGGCGGTGTGTTCATCGATCGCCGGGTGAGGAACCTGGCACAGACAGTCGTGACCGAGCTGACGTGCCAGTCGGGGAGGCAACACGGATCCATGAAGCGGCTGACGCGGACACAGGACGACGGTGTTGTCCGCTATGTCGCGTCGACCGCCCTGTCACGTCTGCACCTTCTGATGGGAATGGTTTACGCCAACCGTCCGTGGCGATTGGCTGCTGGTTTGTCCAAGGTGCTGATGGCGGCGTTCGCCGCTGGGGCCGTGAGCCTGGCATATCCGACAATGTGGCAGTTGTCCGACACGATGGGCCCGTGGCGGTTGAGCGTTGCGACGATCTTGGCGAGCGCTGCGATGATCGGGTGGCTCATCCTCGACCACAAATTATGGGAACGGCCGCCGTCGGCCGGCGAACGTGAACGCGCGGTGTTGTACAACGCAGCGACCGTCGTCACCCTGACAATTGGCGTCGCCATTCTCCACATCGGGCTGTTCATCCTGCTACTGCTCACGGCCTGGTGGACGCTTCCGCCGCAACTGGTCGCCCACAACATCGGCCACCCAGTCGGCCTCTCATCCTTATTGCTGATGGCCTGGCTGGTGTCGGCGGTAGCAACATTGGGCGGTGCCCTGGGATCCGGGATGGAGGACGACGAGGCCGTTAAGGCCGCTGCATACGGGGTCCGGCAACGCGAGCGATTCGGCAAATCGGACTGACACACGTCCCCATGTGGCGAGTCGGTTCCAACTCAAGTTTGCCGTTGGCTTCATGCCCCGCCTGACGGTTGCCGGTCCGTCGGCCACCCGCATCCGAGCGAACCGTTTTTGGGTCTTAGTAGCTAGCGCTTCCGTAACGTTGCCATGAGCTTCCCCTGTCGCTTCTTGTGATTTGTAACGAACACGCCGGGGCCTGGCCTCGCCCCAGCGCGAGCGCAACGCTTTAACTGGAGCTCCAGTTCGGCGACGAGCTCGATCGGCCGCCACTGGCACAGTCGCAAAGCAACTCAGATACCTGAGCAGGTCTGGTGGATGGCGCAGCTGGGCGCACGTCCGACGAAGAGCGCCGAGTGGTTCATCAACAACACAACTTGTTCATCGAGGAGCGGACGGCGCCAACCGCTTTGCGAGATACGGCGCCGTGCGGCTGTGTTTCGCATGTGCCACCTTCCTGGGCGGGCCGGCCGCAACGACCCGACCGCCGTCGCTGCCTGCTCCCGGTCCCAGGTCGATCACCCAGTCGGCGCCGGCAACCATCCGCATGTCGTGTTCGGCCACCACTACGGTATTGCCCGCGTCGACCAGGCGATGCAATTGACCATCCAGCACATCCACGTCGGCGGGATGCAGCCCGGTCGTCGGCTCGTCGAGGACGTAGAGGGTGTGTCCTCGCCGAGGCCGCTGCAGTTCGGAGGCGAGCTTGATCCGCTGCGCCTCACCGCCGGACAGCTCGGTCGCGGGCTGTCCGAGGCGGAGATATCCCAGTCCGACCTCTCGCAACGTGTTCAGACTCCGCGCCGCCTTCGTGACGTCGGCAAGAAAGTGTGAGGCCTCGTCGACGGTCATCGCGAGCACGTCTGCGATCGTGCGGTCGCGATATCGCACCTCGAGTGTCTCGTCGGAGTAACGCGCTCCCTGACACGCGGGGCATGTAGCGTATGTCCCTGGCAGAAACAGCAATTCGACCGAGACGAACCCCTCCCCCTGACAGGTGGGGCAACGACCTTCGGACACGTTGAACGAAAACCTGCCCGCCGTCCAACCGCGGCGACGGGCCTTCGGAGTCGCGGCGAATTCGTGGCGCACGGCGTCGAACATGCCGGTGTAGGTCGCCAGTGTGGAGCGCGGAGTGCGTCCGATCGGGCGCTGGTCGACGGATACCAACCGATTGATCTCCTCGACACCATCTACCGTCACGCCGACGCTCGCATCGCGATCGAGATCGACGACTTCGGTGTCGGTTTCGTCGTCATCGGATGCGGCCGGCTCGGCTGCGCGTCCGGTGCCGAGGTGGCTGTTCACGACGTCGCCGAGGACCTTGACGACGAGCGTCGACTTGCCTGAGCCGGACACTCCGGTGACCGCGGTGTACACGCCAAGTGGCAGGTCAACGTCGAGGTCTCGCAGATTGTGGAAGCAGATCCCGCGCAGCCGCAGCTGCCCGGACTGCGTGCGAGGTTGACGAGGCGTCGTGCTGGCCCTTTCGAAGAGGTACTTGCGAGTCACTGATTCCTCGATGTCGGCCAGACCGGGCACCGGCCCGCTGTAGAGCACATCCCCGCCAAGCTCCCCCGCCCCGGGTCCGACGTCGACGATCCAATCTGCACGGCGTACCACATCCATGTCGTGCTCGACCACGAATAACGAATTGCCCGCGCGCCGTAGGCGATCGAGCACGTCGAGTAGCGGTTCGGCGTCCGCAGGGTGCAGTCCGGCCGACGGCTCGTCGAGCACGTAAAGCACGCCGAACAAGCCGGCGCGCAATTGGGTGGCCAACCGCAACCGCTGCAATTCGCCGGGTGACACAGTCGGAGTGCGGCGACTAAGCGTCAGATACCCGAGGCCGAGGTCGATGAGTACCTGCAGGCGCGCGACCAGGTCGGCGGCGATCATCGTCGCCACTTCCGTCAACTCCCCGGATTCCGTGGACTCGTACGCCGCCGCGGCATCGGTCCGAGAAGCCGTTGGGCGCAACGTGTTGGCAAGGTCGGCCAACGGCATCCCCGCGTAGTCGGCGATGGTGCGCCCCGCGAATGTCACCTTCAGCGCTTCCGGTCGTAGCCCGGAACCGCCGCATACCGGGCATTCGACGGTGTCGACGAATTGCAGCACGCGGCGGCGCATCATCGCGCTGTGCGAGTTGGCCAGCGTGTGGCGGACGTGTCGTTCGGCACTGGAGAACGTCCCGTTGTAGTAGTAATCGGCCTGCACGGGGTGCTGACGCGGATCGATTTCGACTGTTGGCTGCTCATCGGTGAACAGGATCCAATCGCGTTGGCGTTTGGGAAGTTTCCGCCATGGCTTGTCGATGTCGTACCCCAGCGTGACCAGGATGTCGCGTAGGTTTTGGCCCTGCCACGCGCCCGGCCACGCGGCGACGGCACCCTCGCGGATGCTCAGCGAAGGGTCCGGCACCAGTGTCTCCTCGGTCACCCGATGGATTCGTCCCAGCCCGTGGCATTCGGGGCATGCCCCAACCGCGGTGTTCGGGGAGAATGCGTCGGAGTCGAGTCGTTCCGTGGCCCCAGACGGATAGGTTCCGGCGCGCGAGAACAGCATCCGGAGCAGGTTCGACAGAGTGGTGACCGTGCCGACCGTCGACCGCGACGTCGAAGAACCGCGCCGCTGCTGCAATGCGACAGCGGGCGGCAGACCGGTGATGTCATCTACCTTTGGCGCGCCGGCTGGCAGGAGCAGGCGACGCGCGTATGGGGCGACCGACTCGAAGTAGCGGCGCTGGGCCTCGGCATAGATGGTCCCGAAGGCCAACGACGATTTGCCGGATCCGGAGATCCCGGTGAACGCGACCAGCGCGTCGCGGGGCGCTGCGACGTCGACACCCCGCAGATTGTGGACCCGCGTCCCGTAAACGCGCACACAAGAGTCGATGTCGTCCGTGCGCCGGTCGGACATTGCTGTCATGGTGCTCAGACGAGTACCCGCGCTGCGGGACGCGGAAAACTCATGAGAAGCAGCTGACGCCTGGTCGGTGCCGTCTTTTCAGCCGCGTTCAGTTGCGGCGGCCGCAGGACCGTCGCCCCACCGCCGAACTGTGGCGGGTAAACACCCGGTGGGGCTGTTTGCGGTGGGGCTGTTCAAGGTGGGGCGGGCGGGGCTCGAACCCGCGACCAACGGATTATGAGTCCGCGGCTCTAACCAACTGAGCTACCGCCCCTAGCGATGTTCCGTAGGAAACGGTAGCCGAACGCCAACATCAATGTCCGTCGGGCGGGATCCCGGGCAGATCAGGTCTTCGGCCATTCGGCCGCGCCGGTTATAGCATTTCGTCGGTTGCTGGCGACGAATCGTGAGGGCCCCCGCAAGAGCGCTTGCCATCGCCGCCGAGAGATCACCGTCGCGCTCAGCGGAGAGGAGAGTCATGGCCGACGTCAGGACGCTCGGCCTGACGACCGCCGAGGCGACCGAGCGGCGCGCGCAGGGCGGTGCCAACAAGCTCCCCGCGGCGAGGCGGCCGTCGATCGCTCGCCGGCTGCTCGCGGAGCTGACGCACTTTTTCGCCCTGCTGCTCTGGGCGGCCGCAGTGCTCGCCTTCCTGGCCAAGCTGCCCCAACTCAGCGTCGCCATCATCGCGGTAATCGTGCTGAACGGGGTCTTCTCCTTGATCCAACAAGCGCGGGCAGACCGGGCCGCCGACCGGCTCCAAGAGATGTTGCCGACGCGCGTCACAGTCTTGCGTGACGGTGCTCGGCGGGTGATCGAGGCCGAGGACGTAGTCGTAGGCGATGTGCTGCTACTCGAAAGCGGCGACCGCGTTCCCGCCGACGCCGTGGTGCTCAGCCAGAACCGGTTGCTCGTCGACTCCTCCATGCTCACCGGCGAGAGCGAGGCCGGCGCAGTCGCAGCAAGCGAGCCCCTGTTCGCGGGCACTTTTGTGGTGGAAGGAGATTCGCGCGCCCTGGTCACTGCGATCGGCCAACAGACCCGCCTGGCCGGCATCACCCGGCTGACAACCTCGACCAGGAAACCGGACACGCCACTGACCCGCGGTTTGCGTGGTGTCGTCCGCCTCATCGCAGCGATCGCAATCGGTGTGGGTGTGCTGTTCCTGCTCGTCTCTGTGCTCGTGGGCAACCCGATCCAGCAGGCCTTCGTGTTCGCGATCGGGGTCACGGTCGCCCTGGTCCCGGAGGCGCTGCTGCCCACCGTGACGTTGTCTCTCGCCTGGGGCTCGGAGCAGATGGCGAAGCGGCAGATCCTGGTCCGCAACCTCGAGGCCGTCGAGACGCTCGGGTCCACGACGTTCATCTGCACCGACAAGACGGGAACGCTCACTCGCAACCAGATGACGGTGGTCGAAGCCTGGTCGCCGGCCGGCTCGTTGGCCATCGACGGCGCCGGCTACGGGCCCACAGCGCGACTCACGTGGTCCTCACCAATCGCAGAGGAGTCCATTCGCCGGCTCGCCCTGGCCGGGGAACGCTGCTCCACTGGATACGCCGAAGAAGTCGACGGGCAGTGGCGGGCCCACGGCGACCCGATGGAGGCTGCCCTCGATACCTTCGCCCGACGACTGGGCATCGACACCGTCGAGGACCGTCGCACCGCCCACGCTGAGCTGCGGTTCCCCTTCGACCCCCGGCTGCGCCGCATGGCTGTCGCGCTGGCCGACGAGATCGTCGTAAAGGGGGCGCCGGACGCCGTGCTCCCGCTCTGCGGTGACGACCCGGCGGCGCACCAAGCCGTGGACACCCTTACCGCCCGGGGGCTCCGAGTACTCGCCGTCGCCGCGGGCCCGAGGAACGGCCGTACACCCCGGGACCAGCAGGAATGCGAACAGGGGTTGCGCATGCTCGGCTTGGTGGCGCTCGAGGATCCGCCGCGTGAAGACATCTCCACATCCCTCGACGCGTGCCGCAAGGCGGGGGTCAAGGTGGCGATGGTGACCGGTGATCATCCCGCCACCGCCACGGCCATCGGCAACGAGGTGCGGCTACGATCCGCCGACTCTGCGGTGCTGTTAGGAGCGGATTTACCGGAGGACGACCAGCATCTCGCCGCTGTCCTCGACCACGACGGGGTGGTAATCGCTCGGGTGTCTCCCGAGGACAAACTCCGCATCGCCCGTGCCCTTCGCTCCCGGGGCCACGTGGTCGCGATGACCGGCGACGGAGTCAACGACGCTCCGGCACTGCACGAGTCGGACATCGGTGTGGCGATGGGCCGCTCCGGCACCGACGTCGCACGCGAGGCTGCCGACCTGGTTCTGCTCGACGACTCCTTCGCCGGCATTGTGGCCGGCATCGAGCAAGGGCGCGCCACCTTCGTCAACATCCGCCGGTTCCTGACGTACCACCTGACCGACAACGTTGCCGAGCTGGCACCTTTCCTCGTCTGGGCGCTTTCGGGCGGCCTGTTCCCTCTCGCGCTCGGTGTTCTGCAGATCATTGCGCTCGACATCGGCACCGACACCCTGTCGGCGGTCGCACTCGGCGCCGAGCCGCCCGCGAAGCACCTGCTCGAGGGCCCCCCGGTTCACGGCCGGCTCATGAACCGCACGGTGCTACGCCGGGCCTTCGGGGTGCTGGGGCCGCTCGAGGCCGTCGTCTCGCTCACCGCCTTCGTGGTGTCCCTGATAGCGCTCGGCTGGCGTCCCGCAAACCCGTTCCCGACCGGGCACAACCTGGCAGCGGCATCCGGCGCGGCATTCATCACCGTCGTATTCGCCCAGACCGCCAACGTCTTCGCGTGCAGGTCCTCCTCGCGCTGGCCGGGAGCGTTGGGTTGGGTCACCAACCGGCTCCTGGTGCCCGCGGCGTTCATCGGGCTGGCCTTTTCCCTTGTCGAACTGTGGGTGCCACCCATCGCACGGTTGCTCGGTCAATGGAATCCACCCCTGTGGGGCTGGGCCGTCGCCCTGGCCGCGGTGCCGCTCCTGTTTGGCGTCGACGCGCTGGACAAGTACCGGCGGGCGCATCGCCGACCAGCGTCCTCGAAATCACGCGCAGTACGGGTTGAGGCGCATCCCTGACCTTCGTGCAGTTTCACTGCATAGCGAACGCAAAGAGCCAAAGCCCTTTCGGCGCTTCAACATTCCTTACGCACAGGCCAGCTCACGCCCGCGAAGTACGCCGCCGGGGGCGGCATCGGGGCGTCACACGGGCGCGGGCTGCCCGGGCACTTGCCGCGCGGCCTCGTCCTTCATCTTGGGAATCACGTCCGGTGCATAGACATAGACCGCCGACTCAACTTCCCACTCGGCCTGGGCTTGGCTCATCGGCGTGGTCCTGGTGATCATGTTGATCAGCTCCTGACCCTCTCCGAACGGGTTTGGGTTGGACCGGATCTGAGACGCGAACCACCGTCCCTCGGCGGCCTCGCTGCAATCATTGAAATCCGCGTTGTGAACCATCTTGTTCTGCGCCAGCAGCTTGATGTACTGATCGTCGGCGGGGCTCATGTTGCACGACGCCGAGGCATGCGGCGCTGTGAGCACGGCACCACCGAACATTGCGGCTCCCACAACGCCGGCGGCCCCCACCGCCAGCATCTGCGCGCGCGATCGTGTAGTCGTCACTTCTCCAGACCCCCTCATCGTGGAAATTTGCTGATTTTCCTTTCGCGCTAACGCTCTAGTACCACCGTCGACGAGCGTCGCAAACGACCGGTTCGTCAAACAATGAATGAACAGTGGTTAGCCAAAATCGTTGCGATTCAGAAGCTTCCGACCGCCAAGTGACCCGCAGGCGATCGACGGCCGCCGCCGACGGGCAATCACGCGCTTCGCTTTGATCGCCGATGCCGGCGGTGCCGGTGCCTTACTTGAGTTAGCTGGCGAGCCGAGTCGTTACGCCGTCGGCCAGTCTGCGTGCGCGGCCTGATCCTTGATCTTGGGGATCACGTCCGGCGCGTAGACGTAGATCGCCGACTCGACCTCCCACTCGGCCTGGGCCTGGTTCATCGACGTCGTGTTCGTGATCATGTTGACCAGCTCCTGGGCCTCTCCGAACGGATTCGGATGGTTGCGGACCTGGTCGGCGAACCACCGTCCCTCGGCGGCCTCGGTGCAATCGCTGAAGTCGGCGTTGTGGACCATCTTGTTCTGCGCGAGCAGCTGGATGTACTGGTCGTCTTTCGGACTCAATTGGCAAGACGCCGAGGCTTGCGGCGCCGACAGCACCGCGCCACCGAGCATCGAGGCCCCCAGCGCGACGCCTGCAACCCAGACCGATGACCCGCGCATGCGCGGGCGCGAACGGGTGGTTGTCATCTCCGGTCCTCCCTCTGCGTGGGAAGCGAAGTTGCTCTCCGACGCAAGCCAAGCCTTGTGTGATAACTGCTAACCGACAGCGATCCGGGCAACGGCTAACAGTCACGCGGTCTATGGTCGTAAACTCAGGCGGCGCTGCCATCTGAGATCACCGGCACATATGAGTTCACATATGAGTTTTGGTGTCGCGACATAAATTTAGCCAGTACCTGCGGCCTGAGCGGCGAACTTTAGTTTGCGTGACCGTGTACGGATGGTTAACATTCGCTACTTCGCCCCGGGCCTCGGGCCGTCGTCCGATCCACGCCCGCTGAGGCCTCCTAGGCAGGGTCGAAAGCCTCTTGACCATTGGCTAATCGCCCCGCACCGGGGCCGCTTCGGCCGCCGAACGGCTCAGTTGAAGACGGTCTTGCCGTCGGCTCCGAGCAGGTATCGCTCGGTACCCTGCTCCACCCTGGGGGCGTCGGCGCCCAAAGCGACGGCAACTTTGTTGCTTGCATTCCGCATGATGTCAAAGGTGAGCTCGACGGCCTCGGCGTCGGAGAACCGGGGGCGCACCTCGGCGACATCGTCGGCGGCGAGGTGCGCAGGGGCCCAAATTAACGCATCGGCGTAGCGCAGGGCCGCTTTCGCGCGGTCATCGAGCAGCGCCGACGACTCGAAGCGATCGATCTCGTCGTAGAGCGTCTCCGAACCGCCGGCATCGAGTGCCGTGCCCTCGCGCAGCGACTTGCACAACCGGCAATTGTGCTGAGCCGCCCCGCGCAGCCGGACCAGCTCGGAGGTGACCGGGTCCAGCGCACGCATCCGGGCCACCGCGGGCAAGAAGTCGTTGAACACCGGCCCCTGCGGGTCGGTGGTGCTGTCCCACTCGATGGTGCCGTCGACCCAGCCCAAGTACCCCGATCCGACTCCGAGCGCTTCCAGCCCGGCCCGCACCCGCGGCACGAAGTCGGCGATATACATCAGGACCACTACGCCAAATGCTTTATCGCCCAGGTGCTTGATCAACCGGGACCGCTGCCCTTCGGTGATCGCGGAGACGTCGGCGCTGAACTGCTCGGCGAACTCGGTGGCGACGGCTTCGGCCTCCGACTCGGGCGCGACGACATCGACGGGACTGGGCAGTGGCGGTAGCGACAGCGTCTGGGCGCACGTCCGCCGAATTAGGGCCGCAATGCGCGCGTCCGCCGGCGAGCCCGGAGCCAGGGCCACCAACCGGGAGAGCTGATCTTCTTGGACCGAAACCGGAGCCACCATTCGTCACACGCTAGAACGCGGCCGGCCCGGCGGCAATCGCCTATTGCGCCTGGCTCACCGAAGACATATAGAAGTCCGGTATCCGCAGGGACGGCATGGCAGCGCGGGTGGCCCAGTCCGCCCACTCCCGGGGCAGGGTCTTCTCGCTCGCCCCGGCCTCGGTGACCCGCCGCAGCAGGTCCAGCGGACTTTCGTTGAACCGGAAGTTGTTGACGGCGGCGGTCACCTCGCCATCTTCAATGAGGTAGACGCCGTCGCGAGTCAGCCCGGTGAGCAACAGCGTGGTGGGGTCGACCTCGCGGATGTACCACAGCGTGGTCAGCAGCAGGCCGCGTTCGGTGGCCGCGATCATGTCGGCAAGCTCGGCCGATCCGCCGGTCATCACCAGGTTGTCGGCGGCCACCGCGACGTGGGCATCGTATTTGGCCGCGGTCGCGCGCGGGTACGCCAGCGCGTTGATCACCCCGTTGCGGATCCAGTCCACTTGACCGATCTCCATGCCGTTGTCGAAGACCGACGCCGTCTCCGACGAGCTGCTCACCGCGACGAACGGCGTGCACGCCAGCCCCGGCGCCATCGGATCGGAGAACAGCGTCAGAGGCAGTTCGGTGAGCCGCTCCCCCACCCGCGTCCCACCGCCCGGCGCCGAGAAGGCAGTGCGGCCTTCCTGTGCGCCCCGGCCGGCCATCGACCAGGCCAGGTAAAGCATCATGTCGGCCACCGTGGACGGCGGCATGATCGTCTCGTAGCGCCCCGCGGGAAGTTCCACGCGGCGCTCGGCCCAGCCGAGCCGCATCGACAGCTCCTCGAGCAGCGAATCCATTGGCACGTCGACGAAGTCGGGCGTGCCGATACCGGCCCATGCGCTTGCGTCGCCGCGCTTGCCGTTGATCTCCACCGCCCCGGCGGGTTGGGTGTAGCGGCGGCGCACTCCGGTCGACGATGCCAGGAACGTCGTCGAAACGCTGTGGTGCGCAAAGCCATACAACCGATCGGCGCCACGGAACCCACGACTCAAGGAGTCGGCGACATCGGCGAACACCAACGGCCCGGTTCCGGGCACCGGCGCGTCCCAATCGACCGGCGCCCCGGTATCGGTCAACAGCGGCGCGGCGTCACCGGCCTCGGGCGCCGAGCGGGCCGCCTCCTGGGACGCCGCCACCAGTTCGGGGATCACCCGCGGATCCACCTCGGCGGAAACCATCGTGCCGACCCGTGCGCTGGACCCTGCGCGGACGACGGAGATCACCGTGATGCTGCGGTTGACCGAAACACCGTTGGTGGTCATCGAATTGCCCGCCCAGCGCAACGTTGCCTCGACTTTGTCGGTGACGAGCACCATGGTCTCGCTGGCACCGCCGAGCTTGGCGGCCTCCTCCAACACAAGGTTGACGACATGCTGCGGGGTGATCATCGGCCGCCCTCGGTCCGGGTGTTGAGCACGTTGACGCCGCGGAACAAGGCCGACGGGCAGCCGTGGCTGACCGGGGCGATCTGGCCGGGCTGCGCCTTGCCGCAGTTGAACGCGCCGCCCAACCGCCAGGTCGACGGGCCGCCCACGGCCTCCATGGAATTCCAGAAATCGGTCGTGGTGGCCTGGTAGGCGACGTCTCGCAATTGACCATCCAGCCGACCGTCGCGGATGCGGAAGAACCGCTGGCCGGTGAACTGAAAGTTGTAGCGCTGCATGTCGATTGACCATGACTTGTCGCCGATGATGTAGATGCCGTCCTCGACGCGGCCGATCAGGTCGGCGGTGCTGACGTCCTCGCGCGCCGGCTGCAGCGACACGTTGGCCATCCGCTGAATCGGCACGTGATGCGGCGAGTCGGCATACGAGCACCCGTTGGACCGCGGCTGCCCGAGACGCGGAGCGAACACCCGGTCGAGCTGATAGCCGACGAACACCCCGTCGCGCACCAGATCCCAGCTTTGCGCCGCCACCCCCTCGTCGTCGTAACCGATGGTGGCCAACCCGTGCTGGACGGTGCGGTCGGCGGTCACGTTCATCACCGGGGAGCCGTACCGCATGGTGCCGAGCTTGTCCGGCGTGGCGAAAGACGTTCCCGCGTAAGCGGCCTCATAGCCGATGGCCCGGTCGTATTCTGTTGCGTGCCCGATGGATTCGTGAATGGTCAACCACAGGTTGGTGGGATCGATCACCAGGTCCTTGCGCCCCGCCGTCACGCTGGGCGCCTTGACCTTTTCGGCGAGCAGCGACGGCAACTGCGCCAGCTCGTCGGTCCAGTTCCACACCTCGTCGCCGGCGAGCACTTCCCAGCCGCGCCCCGTCGGCGGGGCCAGCGTGCGCATCGAGTCGAAGCTGCCCGCCTCCGCGTCGACGGTCACCGCCTCCAGCGACGGCTGCACCCGCACCCGCTGTTGGGTGATCGACGATCCGAAGGTATCGGCGTAGAACGTCTGCTCCTTGACGGCGGTGAGAACGGCCGACACGTGATCGACGCCGTCGGCACTGAGCAGCCGGCCGGAGTATTCCTCCAGCACACCGATCTTGTCGCTCGCCGGGACGCTGAACGGGTCGATCCGGTAATCGGAAACCCAGGTGGCGTCGGCGTACACCGGCTCGGGCGCCAACTCGACGTGCTCGCTGTTCAGCGTCGCCAGGGTGGTGGCCACCTGCACGGCGCGACGCGCCGTCTCGGCCGCGACCGAGGGCGCGAGCTCGGCGTGCGAGGCGAATCCCCACGTGCCATCGACGATCACCCGCACCGCCAGACCGACCTCGCGGTTGACGACCGCCGTCTCGAGCTCGCCGTCACGCAGCTGGATGATCTCGGTGACGATGCGGTGAACCCGCAGGTCGGCATAGCTGGCGCCGGCCGCGCCGGCCGCCGAAAGCGCAGCCTCGGCCAACTGGTGGCGGGGCAGGTTCAGGAAGTCGGCATCGATCCCCCGGTTCGGTGTCACGGATCCACCGTAACGGCCGTTCACCCCAAACCCCGGCCCCGCCCGCTTTAATTACCTCCATGGCCAGCGGCGCCCTGAGGACACAGCCTCGTTCCACCGCGCTGGGCTATGCCCTGCTGGCGCCCAGCTTGTTCGGCGTCGTGGCCTTCTTGCTGTTGCCCATCCTCGTGGTGATTTGGCTGAGCCTCTACCGCTGGGACCTGCTGGGCCCGCTGCACTATGTGGGCGTGGCCAACTGGCGGTCGGTGTTGACGGATCGCAACTTCGCCAACTCGCTGATCGTCACGGCTCTCTTCGTGGCGATCGTGGTGCCGGCGCAGACGGTGCTGGGCCTGCTGGCCGCGTCCATGCTGGCCCGCCAGCTTCCCGGCACCGGCCTGTTCCGCACCCTCTACGTGCTGCCCTGGATCTGCGCGCCGCTGGCGATCGCCGTGCTGTGGCGCTGGATTTTGGCCCCGACCGACGGGGCCGTGAGCACCCTGCTGGGACACAGCATCGAATGGCTTTCGGACCCCAGCTTTGCCCTGCCGCTCGTGTCGGCCGTCGTCGTGTGGACCAACGTCGGCTACGTCTCCCTGTCGTTCCTGGCGGGCCTGCTGGCGATCCCCGACGACATTCACGCCGCCGCGCGCACCGACGGCGCCACCGCTTGGCAACGGTTCTGGCGCATCACCCTGCCCATGCTGCGGCCGACCACGTTCTTCGTGTTGGTGACCGGAATTGTCAGCACGGCACAGGTTTTCGACATGGTCTACGCGTTGACCGGCGGCGGACCGGGGGGCAGCACCGATCTGGTAGCCCACCGCATCTACGCCGAGGCTTTTGGCGCGGCGGCCATCGGGCGGGCGTCGGTGATGGCGGTGGTGCTGTTCGTCATCTTGATCGGCGCCACGATGGTGCAGCACCTCTACTTCCGGCGGCGGATCAGCTATGACCTCACTTAGCCGGCTCGCCATTTACGGCGGGCTCATCCTCGGTGCGCTGATCACGTTGGTCCCCTTTCTCCTTGGTTTGTTGACCTCGTTCACCTCGGCGCACCAGTTCGCCACCGGTACGCCGCTGCAGCTGCCACGACCATTCACTCTGTCCAACTACGCCGACCTCGGTGGAGCCGGATTCGGCCGCGCGGCGGCGGTGACCGCGTTGATGACCGCGGTGATCCTGGTGGGCCAGTTGACCTTTTCGGTATTGGCCGCATACGCGTTCGCCCGCTTGCAGTTTCCGGGGCGCGACGCTCTGTTCTGGGTCTACATCGCGACGTTGATGGTGCCGGGGACGGTCACGGTGGTGCCGCTGTATCTGATGATGGCCCAGCTCGGCCTGCGTAACACGTTCTGGGCGCTGGTGCTGCCCTTCATGTTCGGCTCGCCGTACACGATCTTCCTGTTGCGGGAGCACTTTCGGATCATCCCGAACGACTTGGTCAACGCCGCCCACCTGGACGGAGCCAACACCTTGGACGTGATCGTGCACGTGGTGATTCCGTCCAGCCGACCGGTGTTGGCCGCCTTGACGCTGATCACGGTTGTCTCGCAGTGGAATAACTTCATGTGGCCCTTGGTGATCACCAGTGGCCACAAGTGGCGGGTGCTTACGGTGGCGACGGCCGATCTGCAGTCGCGGTTCAACTCGCAGTGGACGTTGGTCATGGCGGCGACGACGGTCGCGATCGTCCCGCTGATCGCGCTGTTCGTCGTCTTCCAGCGTCACATCGTCGCATCGATCGTCGTCTCGGGGCTCAAGTGAGCCGTTCGCGCGCCGAGATTGCCGTAACGGCTGCGATTCCGGGCGATCCACGACCACCACGGCAATCTCGGTGCGCGACATGAGCCGGCCCCGCTTTTCGACGCTGATGGCCGGGGCGCTCGCGCTGGTCGCAGTGCTGTTGGGTGCGACCGCGGTACTGCTGGACTACTCCGGCCAGCCCCCCGGCGGCAAAATCGTCGTGACGGTGCGGGTCTGGGCCGAGCAGATCGCCGCGGCCTATCGGCAGTCGTTCGAGGCGTTCAATCGCGCGCATCCCGATATCGCGGTGCACACCAGCGTGGTCGCGTATTCGACGTACTTCGACACGCTTCGCACCGATATCGCCGGCGGCAGTGCCGACGATATCTTCTGGCTGTCCAACGCCTATCTGGCCGCCTACGCCGACAGTGGTCGGCTGATGAAGATCGACAGGGCCGCCCCGGCGTGGGATTCGGCGGTCGTCGGCCAGTTCACCCGTGGAGACACGCTGTGGGGGGTGCCGCAGCTGACCGATGCCGGGATCGCGCTGTATTACAACGCAGACCTGCTCGCCGCGGCCGGCGTCGACCCCGCCCAGCTGAACGGGTTGCGGTGGGGCGCCGCTGACGAGGACACGCTGCGGCCTATGCTCACCCGGCTCACCGTGGACGCCGACGGACGTCCCGGAAACACGGCGGGTTTCGACGCCGGACGGGTCCGGCAGTGGGGCTACAACGCCGCCAACGACCCGCAGGGTATCTACCTCAACTACATCGGCTCGGCCGGCGGTGTTTTCCAGCGCGGCGACACGTTCGCGTTCGACAATCCCGGTGCCGTGCAAGCCTTCCGCTATCTGGTCGGCCTGATCAATGACGACCACGTCGCGCCGCCGGCGTCCGACACCAACGACAACGGCGACTTCTCCCGCAACCAGTTCCTGGCCGGCAGGATGGCGCTGTTCCAGTCCGGCACCTACAACTTGGCGCCGGTGGCCCGCGATGCCCGCTTCCGCTGGGGGGTGGCGATGATGCCGGTGGGCCCGGTCGGACGGGTGAGCGTCACGAACGGCATTGCGGCGGCGGGCAATGCCGCGACGAAACATCCCGACGCGGTGCGTCAGGTCCTGGCCTGGATGGGCAGCAAGGAGGGCAACGAGTTCCTGGGTCGCGAGGGCGCGGCCATCCCGGCGGTCCTGTCGGCTCAGCCGGTCTACTTCCATTACTGGTCCACCAGGGGCGTCGACGTCACACCCTTCTTCGCCGTGCTCAACGGCCCGCGCATCGCGGCTCCCGGCGGCGCCGGCTTCGCCGCCGGCAACGATGCCCTGCGGCCCTATTTCGACGAGATGTTCTTGGGCCGCGGCGATGTCGCGGCAACCCTGAAGCGGGCGCAGGCGGCCGCGAACGCCGCGGCGCAGCATTAGCCCGGCAGCACCAGCACCGGCACGGGGCTTTCCCGGATGATCTTCGCGCTGCGGGAACCGAGGAAGACCCGCCGGATGTCGCCGCGCGGCCGGGTGCCCAATGCCAGGATCTCGCCCTCCTGCCAATCCGCCTCCGCCAGCGCATCTTTCCAACTGCGGCCGGTAACCACCTGCAGCGCAACATCTTCGCTGACGATCCCGCTCGTCTTCAGCTCCTCGAGGATGCCACGCGCTTGCGACGCCCAGGCCTGCAATACCTGATCCTCGACCTCGAGCCCGACCTCCGGCGGATACATCGTCTTGCCACGGACCGCAAACGTGATCACCCGCATCGGCACGCCGAATCGCTGACCGAACTCGAAGCAGCGTCTCACCACGTCGATCGCATCGGGGGTGGCCGAGTAGGCACAGGTGAGGCGGGTCAACTTGCCTTGGTGTGCACGGTAATTGCGGGGGCTGATGGCCACCGGAACGGGCGACGCATGCAGCAGCCAGTCGGCGGTGGAGCCGATCAGCACTTGGCCGTGCCCGCCGCTGGGCAACGAACCCAGCACCAGCACGTCGGCGTCAATCTCGTGGATGACCTCGAGGAGTCCCCCCGACACGGAGCCGTGCGCGCGGTGCAGGTACGTGACCTCGATTCCGTCGGCCACCGTGTTCAGGACGCCGCCGGCCTCCTTCGCCGACTCGTCGGCCATGGCATCGGCCCACAGCTCGTATTCGGCGTCGACGCGGGCGAGCGACGGCGTCAGCCACGGTTTGGGCACAATCGTCACCACGGTGAGCGAGGTTCCGCGGGTGCGCGCGATGCGCACGCCCAGGTGCAAACCCGAGAGTCCCACCTTGCCGGCACGGTAACCGACGACGACGGTCACAGCGCGTCCCGCTCGAGCGCTTCGCTGTTGAGCGCGCTGTGATGGCGGCCCCACACGAAGTAGAAGGCTAATGCGAGCGCGACCCAGCCGCTGAACGCGATCCAGGTGTACCAGTGCAAACTGGCGAGGATGTAACCGCACGCCAGCACCGAAAGGACGGGCGTGACGGGATAACCGGGAACCTTGAAGCCGCGCGGCAAGTCGGGCTCGCGCACCCGCAAGATGATCACTCCGGCGGATACGACGACGAACGCGGTGAGCGTCCCGATGGACACCATGTCCGCCAACTTTTCCAGCGGTATGAAGGCGGCCAGCGCAGAGGCTGCGATGGCCACGATCACCGTGTTGCCCACCGGCGTCATGGTGTTCGTGTTCACGCGCGCGAAGCGCGTTGGCAGCAGCCCGTCGCGTCCCATCGCGAACAGGATGCGGGTCTGCCCGTACATGCTGACCAGGGTGACGGAGAAGATCGAGATGACGGCGCCCGCGGCCAGAATCGTGCTGGCCCAACTGCCGCGGGTGACCTTGTCGAGGATGGTGGCCAGGCCGGCCTCCTGCTGCCCGGCGAAGTCCTGCCACGGCTGGGTGCCCAGTGCGGCGAGCGCGACGAACACGTAGACGCTCGTGACCGTCACCAGCGCCGCAATCAGCGCGCGCGGCATGGTCTTCTGCGGGTTCTTCACCTCGTCACCGGCGGTGGACACGGCGTCGAGGCCGATATAAGAGAAGAAGATGGTGCCGGCGGCCGAGCCGATGCCCGCAGCGCCGAATGGCGCGAAATTGCGGAGATGGCTCGCATCGAAGGCGGTGAACGCGACGATCGCGAAGATGACCAGAACTCCCAGCTTGATCAGCACCATGATCGTGTTGACCCTGGCTGATTCGCTGGCGCCGCGGATGAGCAGCAGCGCGCACATCCCGATCAAGATGATCGCCGGGAGATTCAGCCAGCCGGGCCGCGCATCCCACGGCGCGGCCGACAAGACATGCGGCAATTGGAAACCGAAGACATTGCTGAGCAGCTTGTTGAGGTAACCGCTCCAGTTCACCGCGACCGCGGCGGTCGACACCCCGTATTCGAGCAGCAGGCAGGCCGCCACCCCCATCGCGACGACCTCGCCCAGAGTGGTGTACGCATACGAATAGGAAGATCCGGAAACGGGTACGGCGGAGGCCAATTCGGCGTAGCAGATGGCCGCCAGCCCGGCCGCGAGCCCGGCGATGAGGAACGAGAGAATCACTCCGGGGCCGGCTTCCGGCACGGCTTGAGACATGACGAAGAAGATGCCCGTCCCGACCGTCGAGCCGACCCCGAACATGGTCAACTGGAAGGTGCCGATGGTTCGCTTGAGGTGGTCCGCGGCCCCGTACGCGACGGGCGTGCCGACAACCGGGCGGCGCCGCAGCATCTGCTCTTTCAAGCTGATCGACGTGGGTGGCAATGGCCCCTCCTTGCTCGATCAGCTGATTATGGGCCAGCCTCCCGCAACGCCATAGCGAACTGCTCAATCGCCCAGTCGATCTCCTGCTCGCCGATCACCAGCGGTGGCGCGAATCGCAACGTCGACCCGTGGGTGTCCTTCACCAACACACCACGGTCGGCCAGCCGAAGACTCAGCTGCTTGCCAGTCCCGAGCGCGGGGTCGACGTCGACGCCGGCCCACAGTCCCAGGCCGCGCACCGCCAGCACGCCGTGACCCACCAGTTCGCGCAGGCGCGCGTGCAGGTGCGCGCCCAACTGCGCCGCGCGGGCTTGGAACTCTCCGCGACCCAGCATGGAAACCACGGTGGTGCCGACGGCGGCCGCCAGCGGGTTGCCGCCGAAGGTGGACCCGTGTTCGCCGGGATGCAACACGCCCAGGACCTCGTCGTCGGCGACCACCGCCGACAGGGGAACGACGCCGCCGCCCAGCGCCTTGCCGAGCAGGTAGACATCCGGCGCCACGCCCCAGTGATCGCACGCGAAGGTGTGCCCCGTGCGCGCCAGGCCGGACTGAATCTCGTCGGCGATCATCAGCACGTCGTGCTCGCTGCACAAGGCGCGCACGGTAGGCAGGTAGTCGTCGGGCGGAACGACGATGCCAGCCTCGCCCTGGATCGGCTCGAGCAGGACCGCGACGGTGTCGTCGTCGATCGCGCGGGCCAGAGCGGCGGCGTCCCCGAAGGGCACGGAGCGGAATCCCGGGGTGAACGGTCCGAATCCGTCCCGGGCCACGGGATCCGAGGAGAAGCTGACGATGCTGATCGTGCGGCCGTGGAAGTTGTTGTCCGCCACGATGATATTGGCGCGGCCGTCGGGCACACCCTTGACCTCGGCACCCCACTTGCGGGCGACTTTGAGACCGCTCTCCACGGCTTCGGCGCCCGAGTTCATCGGCAACACCAGGTCTTTGCCGCACAGCTGGGCAAGGGCGGCGCAGAACGGGCCGAGCGTATCGGAATGGAACGCGCGGCTCACCAACGTGACGGCGTCGAGCTGGGCATGGGCCGCCGCGGTGATCTCGGGGTTGCGGTGGCCGAAGTTGACCGCCGAATAGGCGGCCAGGCAATCCAGATAACGCCGGCCCTCGACGTCGGTGATCCACGCACCCTCCGCGCTGGCCGCCACCACGGGCAGCGGCGAATAGTTATGCGCCGCATAGCGTTCGACCAGGCCGATCGCCGCCTCGGTTTGGGTCGAAGTCCGGGCGTCGAGGATCGTCACGGAAACACCTCCAATGTGCAGCACTTGACCGAACCGCCGCCCTTGAGGAGCTCGGACAGGTCGACGCCGACCGGCTCGAAACCGGCCGCACGCAGTTGCGCGGCGAAACCCGTTGCCGCGGCGGGGAGGACGACGTGCAGGCCGTCGGAGACGACATTGAGGCCGAGCACGAACGCGTCGGCGCTTCCGACCACGATCGCGTCGGGAAACAGCGCCTGCAGCTGGTCCTGTGCGGCCGCGCTGAACGCCGGCGGGTAGAACGCGATGGTGCGGTCGTCGAGAACCGCCAGCGCGGTGTCGAGGTGATAGAAGCGCGGATCCACCAGCTCGAGCGAGACGACCGGCACCCGCAGCGCCGCGGAGATTTCTGGGTGCGCGCGCCGGTCGGTGCGAAAGCCGTAACCCGCCAACACGGTTTCCCCGACCATCAGCAAGTCGCCCTGCCCCTCGTTGATATGACGGGTGGACACCGGCCGGTACCCGAGTGAGGACATCCATTCGGCATAGGCGCGTGATTCGCCCGTCCGCTCGGCGAATCGAAACCGCGCGACGATCGCGACGTCGCGCGCGATGAATCCGCCGTTGGCGGCGTACACCATGTCCGGGAGCCCGGGCACGGGCTCGATCACTTCCACCCGGTGCCCCAGCCGTAGGTAGCTCGTGCGCAGGGCGTCCCATTGGGCCTTCGCGACGCCGACGTCGACGGGCGTGGCGATGTCCATCCAGGGGTTGATCGCGTACTCCACCGCGAAAAACTCCGGCGGCGTCATCGCGTACCGGCGGGCCCGCGGCGTGCGCACGAGCTTGGCAGTCGCGGGTGCCGCCACGTACGAATCCGTCATAGATCAACGGTATTTGCGCCTCCTAAAACAAGCAAACGACGTTTCTTGCGCGTCTATAGTCGATCTATTGCGCCATTGCGCGTGTAACGGCGATTTATTAAGGAGTCACGGATGGACCGCCTGGATGAGACGGACGAGCGCATCCTGGCCGAGCTGACCAGAAACGCCCGGGCCACCTTTGCGGAAATCGGCCAGACGGTGAACCTCTCGGCGCCGGCGGTCAAGCGCCGCGTCGATCGGATGCTCGATGACGGTGTGATCAGGGGCTTCACGACGGTTGTCGACCCTAGCTCGCTCGGCTGGAAGACAGAGGCCTACGTGCAGGTGTTCTGCCACGGCACCATCGAGCCCGAGCGACTGCGGGCGGCGTGGGTGGACATGCCCGAGGTGGTCAGCGCGGCGACGGTCACCGGCACGTCGGATGCGATCCTGCATGTGCTGGCCCGCGACATGCGTCATCTGGAGGCGGCGCTCGAACGCATCCGCTCGAGCGCGGACATCGAACGCAGCGAAAGCATCGTCGTGCTGTCGAATCTCATCGACCGGATGCGGACTTAGCGGCATTGCGCTTCCGACCATATGGCGACTTTCATATGTGCTATCACAGGCGATATCGAATTCGCCGACCATGTAATGCCCCCAGGATGGGGCTCTTGTGGCACACGTGATTCAGCGATCGAACACGGCCGCCACCAGGCGCCTCAGCCTCGACGGCCCCGCCGTCGGCGGTCGGCGAGATGCATAGGGCCACGGACGGTTTCGCTCCGGGACGGAACTGGCCCTGGCCTGCTTGAGCTCGGTCCGCAGGTGTTGACGCACGCCGTGCAGATCCGGATCGGGCCAACGGTTGATCGCTTCGATCGGGTCCGCGGTGAGGTCGTATAGCTCCCACTGATCGTCGAGCGGGGACGTCCGGTAAGCCTCTCCCCCGAGCCCGTTGGCCGCCAAGTGCCGCACTCCTGGTTCCGTCCAGGTGCTCGGGTCGTCGAAAGTGCGCACCAGCTTCCAGAGATGGCCTGCGCCACCGGTGGCCGTCGCCTCGTCGACGCGGACCACCAGCCCCTCGAAGTTGGAGGCGGTGTAGGCGGGGACCCGGATGCGCAGCGGCGCAGGCGGATCGACGGTCCGTTTCAGGCGGCGAGCCAATCCCGAAGCGCCGCTGTCCCCTTCGAGCATGTTGTCGCGGGTTATCAGGTAGACGGCGCGGGTCTCGTCGGCCGGGGCACCATCCACGATGGGCATGAGGTTCCGGCCGGGCAGCTGATGCACTTCCGAGAACGACTGGGCCAGTGTGGCGGTCGCCGCCGCGACATCGACGCCCGCCGCCGCCAGCAGCGTGGGGACCAGGTCGACGTGTGAGGTGGGTGCGGTGACCAGCCGTGGCCGCGTCGAGTGCGCACCGATGCGGGCGACGACGAATGGGACGCGGGTGGCCTCGTCGTAGAGGTTGAACCATTTCTGGTGCAGACCGCCGTGGGCGCCCAGCAGGTCGCCGTGATCGGCCGTGCGCACCAAAACGGCGTTGCGCGAGCCGCATTCGGTGACGGCACGCCTGACGCGGTCGATCGGTCCGTCCACCTCGGCGTGCAGCCGGTAATACAGGTCGCGGTAGCGCTGCGCGTTGCGCCCATAGGTGCGCTCGATCGCGGGCGCGGGGCCGTAGCCGGAGTAGTAGGCCTCGCGAAAGGCGATCTGCGCCGCCGGTTTCGTGGACAGGTCTTCGTCCGCGGTGGGCGCGGCGGGCACCGCGGGCGGGTCGAGTGGCGACGGCTTGACCGGGCTCCGCCGCGACCAGGTCGGGAACAGCACGATGTCGTGGGGATTGACGAAGCTGGCGACCAGTAGGAACGGGCGCAGCGCGGCGGGGTCGCCGGCGCGGCGGCGGGCGTAGCGGTCGGTGAGCCATGCGACCACCCGATCGGCGATCAGGGGGTCGCGGCGGATACCGGCATCGGCCAGTGCCGCCCCGTGCGGCTCCGGGCCGACCCATCCCGAGAATCCGAACGGCCCCAACGGATCCGCCTCCAGGTAGCGCCGCACCGCGGCGGCGTCGACGACACCGTTCTCATCGTTGGTCGCCAGCGGCCCACCGGTCCTCGGGTCGGTGAGGTCGGCGTGCGAGATGTGCCACTTGCCGTCGTAGTGAGTGTCGTAGCCGGCGGCCCGCAGCCAATTGCCCAGCGTGGGCACTTCAGCCTGGCGTAGCCAGCGCATGCGCGAATCGCCGGCGGTCTTTCCGATGCCGTCGGTCTGGGTGACGCCGTGCAAGTCGGGATAGTGTCCGGTGAAAATGGTTGGGCGGCTTGGCACGCAGGCCAGCGAGCCGGTGTAGTGCCGAGCGAAGCTGACGCCGTGGTCGTCGAACCACTTGCGCCCGGTCAGCCTCCGGTCGCGCCAGGCGAGCACGTCGGGAGCCTCGTACGGCGGCACCGCGCGTTCCTCGTCCGCCATGATGACGATGACGTCGGGGCGATCAGACACCAGCATGCTCCAATCGATTCGCAAGCCCGGCGAGCATTGATTCGGACTGTCGCGCGAGGACGCGGCACAGGGCCAGTTCGGCCAGCTTTTGCATTGCGTGCGGACCGATTTCGACGGTGCTGGTGAGGGTCACCGCCGTCGCGGCGGCCGAATCGGCGGTGGCGGGTGCCAGCGTCCAGCGGTTGGACACCCTGCGCAGGCGCCTGGGCAGGCCTTCGATGTCGTAGCCGAGGGCGCGGGGCGGGTCGAACTCGGTGATGCGCTCGACGAGTGCGTCGCGGTTGACCTGCACCCGCCGGGCGGTCCCGACGGGAGCTCCGTCCGGTCCGGAAAACAAGATGCACGAGTGGTCGACATTGCCGGCCCACGAACTGATCGCCGCGAAGTCCGCGAGCGTCTCCCAGACGTCACCGATGCGAGCCGCGATCGTGCGAGTCCGGTGGATGTCGGCCACGCGCTCACGCTACGCGAATGATCATCGAGTCAGATGGAATATCGTCTCGATCGCCACCGCGGCACCGCTGATCGCCAGGGTGACCGCGAGCGTCGCCCAATCACCCAATCTCGGCCGCGCCGGATCGGCGGAGAGTTGACCGATGCCGCCGCGAGCGGTGATCGCGTCGCCCATCTCGTCGGCACGCCGCAGGGTCACCACGATGGCGGCGGCAACCAAGTCGATCGAGTTGCCCGTCGTCTGGCGAACCCGAGCCTTGCGACCCTGCGGCATGTGGTTGGGCCGCAATCGACGAGCGGCGTAGAGCACCTGGAATTCCTCGATCAACAACGGGAAGGCGCGTAGCGCCAGGGCCAGGGCCACCGCCCACTCGTCGACCGGAATCCGCAGCCATTTGAACGGGCGGCCCAAAATGGCCAGCGCCGGGGCGATTTCGGCGACGTTGGTGGTCCAGGACACCATGGCCCCCAGCCCGAGCAGAACGATCGACAGCGCGGTGATCCGCAGGAAGTTCAACGCTCCGCCGAGCCAGATGTTGACGCCGTGAATCGAGATCACGGGGCTACCGCCGGCCAACGCCGCGGTCACAAAACCCAATGCCAGGAGGACCCATAGCCACCGCGGAATCGACGGAACCGCACCCCGGGGGATATGTGCGATCCAGATCGCCGCCACCACGAGCACGGCCACCGCCCCGATGGTCACCCAGCCCGGATAGAGGGTCAGCAACACCGAAACACCGAATACCACCAGCAGTTTGGTGCCGGCCCACAAGTTGTGAATGGCCGACCTTCCGGGCACCGGAACCAGCAGCACCACCGGACGAGAACTGCGCTGTTTTCTCCCCGATGCGGAGGATGAGGTTGTGGTCACGCCACACCCCCGGCCGCGGCGGTGGCCGACAGAGACTGCAGCGCGCCATTCTGCAGATGCAGGACCCTTGGGCACACCTCTTCCAAACCCACGAAGTCGTGCGAGATAACCACCACGGTGAGGCCTCGGTGACGGCGCAGATCGGCCAGCAGGCGCAGCAGGCCCCGCTGGCTACCGATGTCCAACCCGGCTAACGGCTCGTCGAGGATCAACACGCGTGGCGAGCACGCCAGCAGTCCGGCCAGCACCACCCGCCGCATCTCGCCACCGCTGAGCTGGTCGATGCGGCGATTGCCCATGGCGGGCTCCAGACCGACCGCGCGCAGAGCAGCGGCCACGCGGTTCACGTCACGCTCCGAAAACCCGGCCACGGAAGCGATTTCCAGGCCAACGTGGCTGCGCATCAATTGCAGCCTCGACGTCTGAAACGACAACCCCACCGCGCCGACGTGCTCACGGATGGGTTGACCGTCAAGCAGACAGGCACCGCTGGTGGGAACGGTCAGCCCGGCCATGATCCACGCCAGCGTCGACTTGCCCGACCCATTGCCGCCGTGGATCAAAATCCCGTCGCCCTGTTCGACTACGAAGCTGATCCCGCGCAGCGCGGTTTTCTGCCAGGGCGTGCCACTGTTGTATTCGTGTCGGACGTCGACGATTTCGAGTACCGGCTTGCTGAAACCCCGCTTGACTGCGATGGCCGGCGCCGGGGGCGGAGCCGTCTCGACCATGCCGGCGTTGCCGGGGGAATCGCTGAGGTTGATGGTCCGGTCCGCCGACGCGGCCTCGTTGTCGAAATGCGTGATGTGCACCAGCGCAGTCCGATGCCGTTGGGGAAGGCCTGACAGCACGTTCAACAGGACGTTACGGCCCTGTTGATCGACCATGCTGGTGAACTCGTCAGCGATCAATAGCGCCGGCTCCCGGGCGAGCGCCGCGGCCAGGGCCAAGCGCTGCAGTTCCCCACCGGACAGGCTGCCGGTATCACGCTCGGCAAAACCCTCGAGACCTACTTCGCGGAGCAAGTGGTCGACATCGACCTCGGTGCCCGGCGGCAACCCCCAGACCACATCGTCGG
Organism: Mycobacterium sp. 852002-51613_SCH5001154; assembly: GCF_001667425.1. NCBI lineage: Bacteria > Bacillati > Actinomycetota > Actinomycetes > Mycobacteriales > Mycobacteriaceae > Mycobacterium > Mycobacterium sp. 852002-51613_SCH5001154. Next base: position 169,836 of record NZ_LZII01000056.1, read on the forward strand.
CGACCCGGGTTCCCAAGACCTGGCTCTTCGGGTGCTGCAGAACAAGCGCCGTGCCGCCCAACATGCCCAACCCCACCGCGCCCGGGCGCTGCACGGTACCCGACGTCGGTTGCCGACCGGCCAAAATCAGGGTCAACGTCGTCTTTCCGGAACCGTTGGCGCCGATGACGGCAACGTGTTCTCCGACTTGGAGTTCCAGGCTGATTTCGCGCAGGGCGTCTTGCTTCGCGTGCGGGTAGCGGAACCGCACCTTCTCCAACCGCACCGGCACCGGCCCGATCGTGGCGCCGGGCGACTCGTCAGGGGCGTCGAGTTTGTGCACGTCCGGAACGTTGCCCATCCGTTCGAGCAGGCGCGAAAGCGCCCACCACCCGATCAACGACGAGAACATCACCCCGTAGGTGACATAGCCGAGCATCAGCCACGGCCAGTAATGCAGCCCGAATTCGAAGCACCGCTTCACGTCGGCGCCGAGCCATTGCAGGTCCACCCGTTTGAGGAATGCGACAACACCATCCACGTTGGCCGTCATCACCTGAAAAATCAGATGCCGCAGCCGATTCAGCACCATCAACATGCCGACCGTTGCGGTGGCGACGGCGAGCCCGACGACGAGGGACGAGGCGAGCACCGTCGGGGTGCCCCTGCCCCTGCGTTTCACGAATCCGGTCAACCCGCCGATGTATGCGCAGTTGACGACGGTGAGGAAACTGCCCAGCCCGGAGATGAGGAAGGCGATCATTCCGGCAGCAAAGGTGGCGGCGAGCAGCACTCGCAGCCGGTAACGGTAGGCCAGCAGCCCCATCGGCACCGTGCCCAGCAGCGCCAGTCCCTGGGCGAACGGAATTACTCCGGCGATGATCGCGATGACCGCGCAGAGCGCCCCCATAACCGATGCCTGTGCCAATTCGGCCGGTTGTAACGGTCCACCCCGACGGCGCGAACGGACGGGGCGACGGGCATTCACTTCACTGATTGTGCCAGGGCGCGGCGCCAAGTCGCTTCATCACACTGAGTAACTTCCGACCCGGTTCGGCCGGCCGCCATTCGTCTCACTTAGCAAAGCTATGGAACTATGGAGACATGGACAGAGTTGTCGAGACCGCAAACATCGAGGCCCAACAGCTGGGCGCGGATTTGCTCGCCGTAGTGGCGCGGCTCAACCGGCTGGCCACCCAGCGGATCCAGATGCCCCTGCCTGCGGCGCAGGCCAGGCTGCTTGCCACGATCGAAGCGCATGGAGAGGCCCGGATCGGCGACCTCGCCGCAGTCGATCACTGCTCGCAACCGACCATGACCACGCAGGTGCGCAGGCTCGAGGACGCCGGCCTGGTCACCCGAACCGTGGACCCGGGCGACGCCCGCGCGGTCCGGATCCGCATCACCCCCCAGGGGAAGCGCACGCTCAACGCCGTTCGCGCCGACCGTGCCGCCGCGATCGAACCGCAACTGGCATTGCTCGAGCCGGTGGACCGCCAGGTGCTGACGGACGCGGTCAAGGTATTGCGCCGGCTGCTCGACAATGCATCGGTGGCGGGCCGGCGCCACACCCTGTGATCGCAGGACCCCGGTGGATGGACGGTGGCCGGCGGGTAGACACTAAGTCGAGCTGACCGGCGTGACGAAAGGTGGC
>NZ_LZII01000057.1:0-4621 GCF_001667425.1 Mycobacterium sp. 852002-51613_SCH5001154
CCCGGCCACCGGGCGGAGTCTGGACCAACAACCACGCCTGGTCGACGGGGTAGCGGCGCCGGGCTTTCGCCAGCGCCGGCCTGCCGGGGGAAACCGCGTACAGCCGATCGAACTGCGGGGTCATCACCTCAAAACCCCTGTCGCGCAGGGCTTTAGCCACGTAGTCGACACTCGCGTCGTATCCCGGCGTGCCGTCCGCCCGGTTTCCCTTGTTGGCGTTGGCGATGTTCTGCAGCGCGCGCAGATGGGCGAACATCTGGTCGACGGTCACTTTTCCGGCCAGGCCGCGACCTAAATCCGGTGCGGCGGCGGGCGATCCCGGCCGTGCCGACGAGCAGCTTGCCAGCAGCGCGGTCGCCAGCAGCAGTGCCGCTCCGAGCCGGCGGCTCATGGCTTCGTGAGCACGTGACGCGTGCGGTCCTCCATAGTGGGCACCCCGTTGTGGCCGCCGAGGTCTTGGGCGTAGAGGCCTACCGTGTATGCGACACCGCCGCCGTTGATGCCCAGCGCGGCCTTGTCGATGTGATCGAGGGTGTCGGTCTTCTGGTGATAGTTGGGGTCGAACGGCTGGTCGGCGGTCCCACCCCACAGCTTTGCCTGCTCCGCAGACATCTTCACTTCGGCGCCGGAGAACAGGCCGCCGGCGGGGATGCCCGCCAGGGTGAACCCGTCGTAGTCGGAGCGGCCGTCAAAAGACGTGTCCTGCGCGGTCTTTCCGGCGGACTTCAGGTAGGCGACCAGCGTTCGCTCGATACCGGCCGACCCCTCCGGTACGACCGGCTGCCCGCGGGCGTCCGCCGGCAGCGATTGATCGCCGTCATAGGTGAAGTAACCGGGGTTCGGCGACGCGAGCATGTCGAAATTCAAGTACAGCGCAATATTTTTGAGCGCAGTCAGGTCAAGAGATTCGACGTAGTTGCGCGATCCGATCAGGCCGAGTTCCTCCGCACCCCAGAACCCGAACCGCACCGCGTTGCGCACCTGTGGCGAATTACCGAGCCGCAGAGCGGTTTCCAATATCGCGGCCACTCCCGAACCGTTGTCGTTGATGCCCGGTCCATCGGGCACGCTGTCCAAATGCGCGCCCGCCATCACGACGTTGGTCGTCGATCCCGTCTTGGTCTGCGCGATCACGTTGCGGGCCTTGAAGCTCTGCACCCGCGCGTTCAGCTTGATGGTGGCCGGTCCCGGCTGGGTGCGCAGTTGCACGCCGACGGACTTGGTCACGCTCAGCACCGGGATCTTGACGTTCGTGTCCGGCCCCAGCGTCCCGCCCATCTGTTGCTCGTCGACGTTGTCGGCGACGATCATCGCGGCCGCACCGCGCCGCGCCGCGACGTCCTCCTTCTGAGCGAACGGGCACGTTCCGCGGTCCACCAGGACCACGGCCCCCTGCACCGGGAGGTTGCCGTAATCCGAGGCCGCGCAACCGGGGGCGTTGTTTGCGGGGATGGCGACCAGCGGCCCGCTCACCCCGTCCGGCGGGGTGCCGAGGCTGAAGTCGAGCGCGTGCGCCTCGACCGGCCTGCCACCCACCGTCACCTCCGGCTTGTCCCCGTGAAACACCCGCGCGGAGAATTCGGGGGTCTGCACATCGAAACCACTGCCGCGCAACGTGTTTACGACGTAGTCGACGCTGGCCTCGTAACCGGGGGTGCCCACCGCCCGGGTGCCGTTGTTGGCGTTGGCGATGTCCTGGAGCTTTGTCAGGTGGGCCATCATTGCGTCGGCCGTGACTTTGTCGTGCAGCGCGCCGGCGAACTTCGCCGCGTCGGGGTTGCCGGTCGCTTGTGGCGAGGACCGGTGGAAGCAACCGGCCGAGATTGCGGTAAGCGCGACCACAACGAGCGCCGCCGGGATCGTCGTGAATTTGTTCACCATCGCGCCCCAGGTTAGACCGCGCGACGAGCGGCCGGGATCAGGACACGGCGGTATCAGACATAGAGCGCGTTGAACGGCGCAAAGGGAATGTTGCGCACCACAAACCACGCCGCGACCAGCGTCAGCGTCACCACCGCCGACCAGCGAGCGTGTTGCCAGCTCCGGACCCGTCTGCCCGCCACCCGTCCATAGGTCCAGGCAAGGTACGCCCATACCAACAGCACGAAGGCCGCCAGGCCCAATGCGTTGAACCTGGCGGCCGCCATGACGTTGCCGTGCATCAGGGAATACAGCATGCGCAGGCTGCCGCATCCCGGACAGTCGATCCCCAACAGCGCCTTGGTGGGACACACCGGCAGCGGACCGTTGGGAGTGGTCGGGTCACCCGCCCAGATGGCGGCGCACATCAACGTCGTGGAAGCGGCCACCACCAGTGGGGCTCCCAGACTCAGCGGCGCCGACCCTGGACGGGTCACCATATTGGGAACCGGGCTCAGAACATCGCGGCGAGCGCCGCATTGGTGTTCGTGTTGAGCGCGCCGACCGCCATCAAGATGCCGTAGATGATGCCCACGACGACACCGATGACCGCCGACCAGATCACCCATTTCTTGGCGCTTTCGGCGGACGCCTGCGCCTCGGCATAACGGCCCTGCGCCCAGAGACCGTTGACTTGGCTGGACTTGACGATCGCCACGATCCCGAAGGGGAGGCAGCAGAACAGGGTCACCAGGATGGACCACACCAAATAGTTATTCGGCGCTTGCCCGGCGGGTTGCTGCGGCGGGTAACCAGGCGGCGGAGGGGGCGGTGCCGGCGGTTGTGTCATGAATTCTCCAGTCCCGAGAAGTTAGCTGGCGTAAAGCGGTGCTAACCATACCCGAGCACAGTCGCGGCGGCACTAGCAATTTGAAAATCCCCTTTGGACCCGCTGACATGCTGCGCGACCGTCCCCCCCGCGTTAAGTCTCCGTTCTCCTACCGGCCCATCGCGAAAAGGGCTGGCAAGAAAACGGTTTCGAAAGCCCGCGTTAGTACCCGTTGCGCTGCGGTGTCGAGAAACATGCCGAGACAGATAATTGCCAGCGGAATGTGTTGCTTTGTCTGGACATATCCCTACGATCCCTACTTAGCGGAAGTACGTTTCTCCGGTGAGCGACGCCGCCCCGACAACCGCTTAGGAGCCAGAGGATGTCCCATCTCAGCAACGCGTTGCGGGTCGTCACGGCCGCGGCGTCCGCGTGCGGTTGCGCCTTAGCGGGGACGGCCACCGCGGCGGCGGATCCCGCGGACAGCGGTAGCTCGTCGGACATCAACACGCTTGCGGCATCGCTGTCGAAGGGTTACGGGCTGAACAACTGCACCGCCCAGAACATCACCACTGGCGAACTGGCATCGCTGACCTGCGGGCAGAGTCCCGACCCGAGCGGCCCCGTCCAGGCCAAGTACATCCTGTTCAACAACGGCGAAAACCTGGTCGGCTCGTTCAAGGCCAGCATCAAAGACGACGTACTGGGCACCTGTGGGGACAGCGGCCAATCACCCACCAGTTGGCACCAGGGCAGCAACAGCGGCAATGCCGGACAGGTCGCGTGTGGGACGTATCAGAACGCCGCCGAGATCATCTGGACCTCGGACGCCAAGAACATCTTGAGCTACATCCGCGGGTCCAACACCGACGGCGCCGCGCTGTACCAGTGGTGGCGCGCCAACGGCTGACTTCGCAATTGGGGGGCAACGGGTTTCGGTATCACCCATCCAACAACCATAGGGAGTCAACGAAAATGTCACACCTCAACACCGCGCTGCGTGCCGTGTCGGCGGCAGCGCTAATCGGCTGTTTGGCTTTCGCGGGAAGCGCCCCCGCGGTCGCGGAACCCAACACCGGCACCGCAGCCGATATGAACACGCTGGCGGCCAACCTGTCGAAGGGCTACGGCCTCAACAATTGCAAGTCGCAGGAGTTGACCGAATCCGGTGAGCTGGCCGAGCTCCTGTGCGGGCAGAGCCCCGACCCAAGCGGACCCGGCTCCGGCGTCTACGCCCTCTTCTCCAACGGCACCAACTTGGCCTCCGCGTTCAGTTCCACCATCAAGGACGTGTCCCTGGCCGCGTGCGGGGACGCCGGGCAGTCACCGGGAACCTGGAAGCAGAACGGCCAGACGGGCGGCCAGATCGCCTGCGGCACCTACAAGAACTACGCGACGTTGACGTGGACCACCGACGCCAAGAACGTCCTGGGGCACCTCACCTCGGCCAACTCCGACGTCAACGCCCTCTACCAGTGGTGGCGCACGAACGGCTGATCCTCACCACCGCGCGGACACCAGTTCGGCCACGGCACGCATCCCGGCGGCGTTGGGGTGCAACGGCGCCGCCCGGCCCGGTAGCGGCACACCGGGTCTCGTGGTCCACGGCTCCGGCGACCACGCGTGGTGCTCCCGGCTGGCCGCCGCGGCGCCGACCACTTCGCAGCCGGTTGCCGTCGCCGCGTCGGCCGTGAGCCGTTCCAGCGTCGCGGCCACGTGGCGCCCGAGGTCGGCGTCGGTGTCCGAGAGCGGCGCGGCCGGCACGCCCGCCGGAGGCAGGACGGTCAGGTAGTCGACGAAGAAAACCCGGGCCCGGGGGGGGGGGCGGGGGCCCCCCCGCCCCCCCCCCCCCCCCCCCCCCCCCCCCCCCCGCCGGGCGGGGGGGGTGTGTAGGATTAAAAAAAAAAAAAGAACCACAAAAAACCGGGGGTG
>NZ_LZII01000058.1:0-87568 GCF_001667425.1 Mycobacterium sp. 852002-51613_SCH5001154
GCGGGGCCGATATCGGGCTGGCCTTCGACGGGGACGCCGACCGCTGCTTCGTCGTCGACGAACGCGGCCGGGGCGTGTCGCCCTCGACGGTGACCAGCCTGGTGGCCGCCCGCGAGCTGGGGCGCGAGATCGGCGCCACCATCATCCACAACGTGATCACGTCGCGGGCGGTGCCCGAGCTGGTCACCGAACGCGGCGGCACGCCGCTGCGCTCGCGCGTCGGGCACTCCTATATCAAGGCGATGATGGCCGACACCGGCGCCATCTTCGGCGGCGAACACTCGGCGCACTATTACTTCCGCGACTTCTGGGGTGCGGACTCCGGAATGCTCGCCGCGTTGCATGTGCTGGCCGCCCTCGGCGAGCAGGACCGGCCGCTGTCGGAGTTGACCGCCGACTACCAGCGCTACGAATCCTCCGGCGAGATCAACTTCACGGTGGCCGACGCCGCGCTGTGCACGGAGGCGGTGCTGAAGTCCTTCGGCAGCCGGATCCACTCCATCGACCACGTGGACGGGGTGACGGTCGACCTGGGCGACGGCAGCTGGTTCAACCTGCGCAGCTCCAACACCGAGCCGTTGCTGCGGCTCAACGTGGAGGCGCGCAGCACCGAGGACGTCGACGCGGTGGTCGCCCAGATCAGTGGGCAGATCCACGCGCAGTCGGCGCCCGCCGGGGCCGCGCCGTGAGCGCGGTCCGGGCGATCGATCTGGAGGACACCGAGGGCCTGCTGGCCGCCGACCGGGATGGCCTGCTGCGCTCGGCGTCGTCGGCCGGCGCGCAGGTGCGCGCGGTTGCCGCCGCCGTCGACGAGGGCGCGCTGGATGCGCTACGGGCCGACGACCGACCGCGCAGCCTGATCTGGGTCGCCGGTCGCGGGGCCGCCGAAACCGCCGGCGCCATGGTGGTCGCGACGGTGGGCGGTGCGGCGTCCGAGCCGATCGTGCAGACGGCCGAGGTTCCGCCGTGGATCGGCCCGCTCGATGTGTTGATCGTCGCGGGCGACGACCCCGGCGACCCGGCGCTGGTCACCGCCGCCGCGACCGGGGCACGCCGCGGGGCGCGGGTCGTCGTCGTTTCGCCCTACGAGGGTCCGTTGCGGGATGCCACGGCCGGCCGGGCGGCGGTGCTGGCGCCGCGGCTTCCGCTCCCGGACGAGTTCGGGTTGTGCCGCTACCTGGCCGCCGGCCTGGCCGTGATGCAAAGCGTGGACCAGCGACCCGGCATCGACCTGGGCGCGCTGGCCGACCAGTTGGACGCCGAGGCGCTGCGCAACAGCGCGGCCCGCGAACTGTTCACCAACCCGGCCAAGACGATTGCGGCGCGCATCGCCGACCGACAGGTGGCGCTGGCCGGCGACTGCGCCGCGACGCTGGCGCTGGCCCGGCATGGCAGTTCGGTCCTGCTGCGGATCGCCCACCAGGTGGTCGGCGCCACCGGATTGTCGGATGCGGTAGTCGCGCTTCGCGCCGGGGTGTCCGGCGGCTTCCGGGACCCCGCCGAAGCGCTGTTCCACGACGAACAGATCGACGGGCCGCTGCCCGCGCGCCCGCTGGTGCTGGCGCTCACCTTGTCCGCCGAACAACCGGTCGTGGCGGCCCGGACCGCCGGGCTTGACGACGTGTATCTGATCGCCGCCGAAGATGTGCCGGACGGGCCCGGCGGCTCGGCGGGCTCGACGGTCGCGCCGGCGTTGGGTGGCGCCATCAGCGCAGAGCAGCAACTGGCAGTATTGGCCGTTCGACTGGAGATGGCCGCGGTTTACGCGCGGCTGGTGCGGGGATAGATAGAACAGTGGAACTGCTTCGCGGAGCCTTGAGGACCTACGCCTGGGGATCGCGTACCGCCATAGCGGAGTTCACCGGGCGTGCGGTTCCGGCCGCTCATCCTGAGGCCGAGCTCTGGTTCGGCGCGCACCCGGGCGACCCGGCCTGGCTGGAAACCGACGCGGGCGAGGTGTCCTTGCTCGACGCGCTGGTCGCCGACCCGGAAGGGCAGCTCGGCCCCGGGGCGCGCGCCCGGTTCGGTGACGTGTTGCCGTTTCTGGTGAAGGTCCTCGCGGCCGACGAGCCGCTGTCCCTGCAGGCCCACCCGAGCGCGGCGCAGGCGGCCGAGGGTTACCTGCGTGAGGAGCGGCTGGGCATTCCGCTGTCCTCCCCGGTGCGCAACTACCGCGACACCTCGCACAAACCCGAGCTGCTGGTGGCGCTGCAGCCGTTCGAGGCGCTGGCCGGATTCCGGCAGGCCTCCCGCACCGTCGAGCTGCTGCGGGCCCTGGCCGTCTCCGACCTCGACCCCTTCATCGACTTGCTCAGCGACCAGTCCGACGCCGACGGCCTGCGCGCGCTGTTCACCACCTGGATCACCGCACCGCAGCCCGACATCGACGTGCTGGTGCCGGCCGTGTTGGACGGTGCCATCCAGTACATCAGCTCCGGCGCAACGGAATTCGCCGGGGAGGTCAAGACGGTGCTGGAGCTCGGGGAACGCTATCCGGGCGACGCCGGGGTGCTGGCGGCCTTGTTGCTGAACCGCATCACCCTGGCCCCGGGCGAGGCGATCTTCGTGTCGGCCGGCAGCCTGCACACCTACCTGCGGGGCTTCGCCGTCGAGGTCATGGCCAACTCCGACAACGTGTTACGCGGCGGCCTGACCCCCAAGCACGTCGACGTCCCCGAGCTGCTGCGGGTGCTGAACTTCACGCCGACCACCGAGGCCCAGGTGCGGCCCCACATCCGCCGCGAGGGCTTCGGCCTGATCTACGAGACCCCGGCCGACGAGTTCGCGGTCGCGCTGCTCGAACTCGACGGCGACTATCTGGGCCACGAGGTCGACGCCTCGTGCAGCCACGAGGGTCCGCAGATCCTGCTGTGCGCCGAGGGCTGCACGACCGTGCACGGCAAGTCCGGGTCGCTGACCCTGCAGCGGGGGATGGCCGCCTGGGTGGCGGCCGACGACGCCCCGATCCGGCTGGTCGCGCGCGAGCCCACCAAGCTGTTCAGGGCGACTGTAGGGCTGTAACGGCCCGCCGGTCCTTCGCGGCCTGACGGCGCTCGCCCAGCCACAGCCGCAGGTTGTGCGCGATGGTGCGTCCGACGATGCGCGGCGGCGGAACCATGTAGAGGCTGTCGAGCAGCGAGAAGCGGCGCAAAAACCATTCCGCCAGAACCGGATCGGTTTCCGCGGCCCCCAGGAACTGGTCGAACAGCGCACCGGAGGGCCGCCACCACCAGGGGATGGGCCCCTTGGTGCCGGCGTGGTGGAAAGTGACGTCGCCGATGGCGTTCATCGTCCACACCGGAAACGTGCTCTTGGCCGTCGCTCGGTTCAATGCGACGGCCACCTCGTCGTCCGGCAACTGCAGGGCGCGGCGTAGGTGACCGGCCTGCAGCGAGGTCATTGTCATGCCCTGCCCGAAGGTGGGGTTGAAGCTGGCGACGGCGTCGCCGAAAGGGATGATGCCCGCCGGCAAGCGGTCCAGCTTGTCGTAGCGGCGCCACTTGCTGGCCGGGAAGGCGTGGAACGCGGGCTCCCCGATGGGGTCGGCCTGCTTCAGCGCCGCGTTGACATGCGCCGGGACCAGCTCTTCGGCCAGTTCCAGCATCTCGGGAAAGGTCTGCGGCGGCTTGACGTTGGCCACCCCGAAGGTGGTCAGCACCCAGGTCCCGTCCTCGTAACACAGCATGCCCAGCCCCAGCGACTTGTCGTGTGAGGCGCCGGCGACCACCACCTTCTCGGCGATCAGGCCTTCGGGGATGCGGAACTGCTGGGTGGCGTAGTAGATGCCGATGTCGAGCAGGTCTTCCCTGGGGCGCTCGTACCCCCACTGCTCCAGCCACACCGGCAGCCGGGTGCCCCGCCCGGCCGCGTCGACGACTAGGTCGGCCCCGACGAATTCCGGTTCGCCGCCGTCGGCGGGATCCAGCACCACCCCGGTCACCCGCTGGCGCGCCGGATCGAACCGCGGTTCGGTCACGGAGCGGCGCGCCATTGTGACGTTGTCCGTGTTCTGGACTCGTTTGCGCAACTGCCACTCCAGGTGCGGGCGGCTGGGCACGTAGGCGGTGAATTCGTCGCGCAGGGTGTGCGCCGTCCCGAGCACGTGGCCCGCGGCGCCGAGGTGGATGCAGTCGGGCCTGTTCTCCAGAATCGGCACGCCGGCGGCCACCATGTCTTCCAGCAGCCCGGGGAACAGGCTCTCGAACTCCATTGCGCCGCGGGCCATCAGCATGTGTAGGTGCCGGTCCTGCGGGACCGTCGCCCGGTTCGTCGGTGTGCTCGGCAAGTCGTCGCGTTCGTAGACGGTGACGCGCGAATACGTATCCGAGAGCACCCGTGCGGCGCACAGGCCGGCGATGCTGCCCCCGATGACCACCGCATGGTCCCTGGTGTTTGCTTTGGTGTCCGGCATCTCGGCAGAGTACCCAGTACTGTCACGGACCAATGGGTCCCAGTGAATGGGAAAGGGCGGCGGATGGCCAACCGATGGCGCATGAAGTCGGTAGAACAATCGATCGCCGACACCGACGAGCCAGACACCCGGCTACGCAAGGAACTGACCTGGTTCGACCTGGTCGTTTTCGGGGTCGCCGTGGTGATCGGCGCCGGGATCTTCACGGTGACCGCGTCGACGACCGGCGACATCACCGGCCCCGCGATCTGGATTTCGTTCATCATCGCCGCGGTCACCTGCGCGCTGGCGGCCCTGTGCTACGCCGAGTTCGCCTCGACGCTGCCCGTCGCGGGCAGCGCCTACACCTTCTCGTATGCCACGTTCGGGGAGTTCCTGGCCTGGATCATCGGCTGGAATTTGCTGCTGGAGCTGGCGATCGGCGCGGCGGTGGTGGCGAAGGGCTGGTCGAGCTACCTGGGCAATGTGTTCGGATTCGCCGGCGGCACAAGCAGCCTCGGGTCTTTCGATCTGGACTGGGGCGCGCTGCTCATCGTCGCGGGGGTGGCCACCCTGATCGCCCTGGGGACCAAGCTGTCGTCGAGGTTCTCCGCGATCATCACCGGCATCAAGGTCTCGGTGGTGCTGTTGGTCGTGGTGGTCGGCGCCTTCTACATCAAGTCCTCCAACTTTTCGCCGTTCATTCCCAAGCCCGAAGCCGGGCACGAGGCCTCGGGCGTCAACCAGTCGGTGCTGTCGCTGCTCACCGGGGCGCACAGCAGCCACTACGGCTGGTACGGCGTGCTGGCGGGCGCATCGATTGTGTTCTTCGCGTTCATCGGGTTCGACATCGTCGCGACCATGGCCGAGGAGACCAAGCGGCCCCAGCGCGACGTTCCGCGGGGGATCCTCGCGTCGCTGGCGATCGTGACCGTGCTCTACGTGGCCGTCTCGGTGGTGCTGTCCGGGATGGTCTCCTACACCCAGCTCAAGACCGTCCCCGGCCACAAGCCGGCGAATCTGGCCACGGCGTTCACGGCGAACGGAATCCACTGGGCCAGCAAGATCATCGCGATCGGGGCGCTGGCCGGACTGACCACCGTGGTGATGGTGTTGATGCTCGGCCAGTGCCGGGTGCTGTTCGCGATGGCGCGCGACGGGCTGTTGCCGCGTCAGCTGGCGAAGACCGGCTCGCGCGGCACCCCGGTGCGGATCACCGTGCTCGTCGCGCTGGTGGTGGCCGTCACGGCGTCGGTGTTCCCGATCGCCAAGCTCGAGGAGATGGTCAACGTCGGAACGTTGTTCGCGTTCATCCTGGTCTCGGCCGGCGTCATGGTGCTGCGCCGCACCCGCCCCGACTTGGAGCGCGGCTTCCGGGCCCCCTGGGTTCCGGCCCTGCCGATCGCCTCGATCTGCGCGTGCGTGTGGCTGATGGTCAACCTCACCGCGCTGACCTGGGTGCGGTTCGGCGTCTGGCTGGTGGTGGGAACCGCGATCTACGCCGGCTACGGATACCGGCACTCGGTGCAGGGCCGCCGCGAGTCGGAGGGCGTCGAAGCGCCGGCGGGTGCCGAGCCCGGCGCCGTGCCCTAAACGGTCAGCTTTACAAAATGACGTCTTGTGTCTAGACACGAGACGCATATGGCGATATTGTCAATCTCCAACGTGGTGTGACTCACAAGGAGGTTTGGCATATGACCACATTCGAACCGCAGGTGACGCCCGAAGCGGCCGACCCGCCCGTCTGGCGCGACAAGAAGCGGCGCCTCTGGCTGATGGGGCTGATCGCGCCGACTGCGTTGTTCGTGGTGCTGCCGCTGGTCTGGGGGATGAACCGACTCGGCTGGCAGACCGGCTCGCAGGCGCTGCTGTGGATCGGTCCGATCCTGGTCTACGTCCTGCTGCCGATCCTGGACCTGCGATTCGGGCCCGACGGGCAGAATCCGCCCGACGAGGTGATGGAGCAGCTGGAGAACGACAAGTACTACCGCTACTGCACCTATATCTTCATCCCGTTCCAGTACCTCAGCGTGGTCTTCGGCGCCTACCTGTTCACCGCTTCGAACCTGAGCTGGCTGGGCTACGACGGCGCGCTGGGCTGGGCGGGCAAGCTGGGCGTGGCGCTGTCGGTCGGCGTCCTCGGCGGCGTGGGCATCAACACCGCCCACGAGATGGGCCATAAGAAGGATGCGCTGGAGCGGTGGCTGTCCAAGATCACCCTGGCGCAGACCTGCTACGGCCACTTCTACATCGAGCACAACCGCGGCCACCACGTGCGGGTGTCCACGCCGGAAGACCCGGCGTCGGCCCGCTTCGGAGAGACCTTCTGGGAGTTCTTGCCGCGCAGCGTCTTCGGCAGCCTGCGCTCGTCGCTGCGGCTGGAGGCCCAGCGCCTGCGCCGGCAAGACAAGAACCCGTGGAACCCGGTGACGTATCTGTCCAACGACGTGCTCAACGCCTGGCTGTTGTCGATCGTGTTGTGGGGAGTGCTGATCGCGGTCTTCGGCCCGGCGCTCATCCCGTTCGTGATCATCCAGGCCGTCTTCGGCTTCAGCCTGCTCGAGGCCGTCAACTATCTCGAGCACTACGGGCTGCTGCGGCAGAAGAACGCCAACGGTCGCTACGAGCGTTGCGCGCCGGTGCACAGCTGGAACTCCGACCACGTCGTCACCAACCTGTTCCTGTACCACCTGCAACGGCACAGCGATCACCACGCCAACCCCACGCGCCGCTACCAGACGCTGCGCAGCATGGAGGGGGCGCCCAACCTGCCGAGCGGGTACGCGTCGATGATCTCGCTGACCTACATCCCGCCGCTGTGGCGCAAGGTGATGGACCACCGGGTGCTGGAGCACTACGACGGCGACATCAGCAAGGTCAACATCCACCCGCGGATGCGCGAGCGGGTGCTGGCGCGCTACGGGGTGCGCGCATGATCGCCTACCGCTGCCCGGGTTGCGACTACATCTACGACGAAGCGAAAGGCGCCCCGCGGGAAGGCTTTCCGGCGGGCACGCCCTTCAGCGACATCCCCGACGACTGGTGCTGCCCCGATTGCGCGGTGCGCGAGAAGGCCGACTTCGAAACGGTAGGAGTGAATCAGTGACCGACTACAAGCTCTTCATCTGCGTGCAGTGCGGGTTCGAGTACGACGAGGCCAAGGGCTGGCCGGAAGACGGCATCGCGCCCGGAACCCGCTGGGACGACATCCCGGAGGACTGGAGCTGCCCGGATTGCGGCGCCGCGAAATCCGACTTCGAGATGGTGGAGATCGCCCGTTCGTGATCGCCACGAACACGGTTGAAGAAGCGGAAACGGTCGCAAAAGCAGCTATTGTCGCGCCTGTGAAGCGGATGCCGTACCCCGAGGCGTCGCGCGTCCTGCTGCGCGACTCGGTGCTGGACGCCATGCGCGAGTTGCTGGGGACCCGCGACTGGTCCGCCATCACGCTTTCGGACGTGGCCCGCGCCGCGGGCATCAGCCGGCAGACCATCTACAACGAGTTCGGGTCGCGGCAGGGCCTGGCGCAGGGTTACGCCCTGCGCCTGGCCGATCGCCTCGTCGACGCGGTCGGGGGCGCGATCGAGGCCAACGTCGGCAACATCTATGAAGCGTTCCTGCAGGGCTTTCGCGCCTTCTTCGCGGAGTCGGCGGCCGACCCGCTGGTGATCTCCCTGCTGACCGGTGTCGCCAAGCCGGACCTGCTGCAGATCATCACCACCGACAGCGGACCCATCATCACGCGGGCGTCGGAACGGCTGAGTGCGGCATTCACCCAAAGCTGGGTGGCCACCAGTGACGAGGACGCCGGCGTGCTCGCGCGCGCCATCGTGCGGCTGGCGATGAGCTACGTGTCGATGCCGCCCGAGGCCGACCACGACGTCGCGGCGGACCTGGCCCGGCTGATGACGCCGTTCGCGGAACGTCACGGCGTCGTCAACGTGCCCTGACGCCTGCTGCCCCCGCGGCCGCCGACTACAGTGGCGCAAGAGCGCATACCTAAGCTAAGTAATCCTCTTGGACCCTAAGCCGCAGAAGGAATGAGATTTATGACGACGACCGAAAGTTCGCTGACCGCCGACGTCCGCAACGGCATCGATTTCAAGGTCGCCGACCTGTCGTTGGCGGACTATGGTCGCCGGGACATCGAGCTCTCCGAGCAGGAGATGCCGGGTCTGATGTCGCTGCGCCGCGAGTACGCCGAAGTGCAACCGCTCAAGGGGGCGCGGGTCTCGGGCTCGCTGCACATGACCGTGCAGACCGCGGTCCTCATCGAGACCCTCGTCTCGCTGGGCGCGCAGGTCCGGTGGGCGTCGTGCAACATCTTCTCCACCCAGGACCACGCCGCCGCCGCGGTGGTCGTCGGCCCGCACGGCACACCCGAGGAGCCCAAGGGCGTCCCGGTGTTCGCCTGGAAGGGCGAGACGCTGGAGGAGTACTGGTGGGCGGCCGAGCAGATGCTCACCTGGCCGGACGAGCCGGCCAACATGATCCTCGACGACGGCGGCGACGCCACCATGCTGGTGCTGCGCGGCGCGCAGTACGAGAAGGCCGGCGTGGTGCCCCCGGCGGAGGACGACGACCCCACCGAGTGGAAGGTCTTCCTGGAGCTGCTGCGCAAGCGCTTCGAGACCGACAAGGACAAGTGGACCAAGATCTCCGAGTCGGTCAAGGGTGTCACCGAAGAGACCACCACCGGCGTGCTGCGCCTGTACCAGTTCGCCGCGGCCGGTGACCTGGCGTTCCCGGCGATCAACGTCAACGACTCGGTGACCAAGTCCAAGTTCGACAACAAGTACGGCTGCCGGCACTCCCTGATCGACGGGATCAACCGCGGCACCGACGTGCTCATCGGCGGCAAGAAGGTGCTGGTCTGCGGCTACGGCGACGTGGGCAAGGGCTGCGCCGAGTCGGTCAAGGGCCAGGGGGCGCGCGTCGTCGTCACCGAGATCGACCCGATCAACGCCCTGCAGGCCCTGATGGAGGGCTACGACGTCGAGACGGTCGAGGACGCGATCGGCCAGGCGGACATCGTCATCACCGCCACCGGTAACAAGGACATCATCACCCTCGAGCACATGAAGGCGATGAAAGACTATGCGGTGCTGGGCAACATCGGGCACTTCGACAACGAGATCCAGGTCGCCCAACTGGAGCGCTCGGGCGCGACCAAGACGAACATCCGGCCGCAGGTCGACGTGTGGACGTTCAAGGACAGCGGCAAGTCGATCATCCTGCTGTCCGAGGGGCGGCTGCTGAACCTGGGTAACGCCACCGGCCACCCGTCGTTTGTGATGAGCAACAGCTTCTCCAACCAGGTGATCGCCCAGATCGAGCTGTGGACCAAGAACGACGAATACGACAACGAGGTCTACCGGCTGCCCAAGCACCTCGACGAGAAGGTGGCCCGCATCCACGTCGAGGCGCTCGGCGGCAAGCTGACCAAGCTCACCAAGGAGCAGGCCGAGTACATCGGCGTCGACGTTGACGGCCCCTACAAGGCCGACCACTACCGCTACTGAGCCGGGTCGCTCTGCCGAACGTGAAACTAGTTTCACGTTCGGCACCGAGTGTGAAAGTAACTTCACGCTCGTCGGCCCGATAGGCTCGGCGCCGTGCTGATCGCGATCGAAGGGGTCGACGGCGCGGGCAAGCGGACGCTGTCCGACGGACTTCGCAGAGCCTTCGAGGCGGCCGGGAAGTCGGTCGCGATCGTGGCGTTCCCGCGCTACGGGAAAACGGTCACCGCCGACATCGCGGCCGAGGCCCTGCACGGCCAGCACGGTGATCTCGCGTCATCGGTATATGCGATGGCGTTGCTGTTCGCCCTCGACCGGGCGGGCGCCGTGGAGGACATCGAGGCCCTGCGCCGCGACCACGACGTGGTCATCATGGATCGCTACGTCGCATCCAACGCGGCCTACAGCGCCGCGCGCCTGCACGAGGATGCGGGCGGGGCGGCGGCCGCCTGGGTGCTCGAGCTGGAGTACCGGCGGCTCGGGCTGCCCGCCCCCGACTGGCAGGTGCTGCTGGCGGTGCCGGCCGAGCTGGCCGGGCAGCGCGCCCGCAGCCGGGCGGAGTCCGACCCTGGCCGGGCGCGCGACAGCTACGAACGCGACCACGAACTGCAGCTGCGCACGGGCGCGGTCTACGCCGAGCTGGCAGCCGCGGGCTGGGGCGGACCCTGGCTGGTCGCCGACGCGCAGGTCGATCCGGACCGGCTGGCCGCCACCCTCATCGGCGCCAAAGAGGTCCCCGCAACCGCCCGGGAGGGCACGCCGGGAGCGTCGAGCACCGGAATTTGACCGAATTTGCATCCATTTTTGCGGCTCGGCGCAAGAAACGCCCGTGTGGCGCGCCGGGTTTGTCCCGATCTGGTGACACCATGGACTCCATGAGGCAAAGGATCTTAGTCGTCGATGACGACGCTTCGCTCGCCGAGATGCTCACCATCGTGTTGCGTGGGGAGGGTTTCGACACCGCGGTCATCGGTGACGGCACCCAGGCCCTGACTGCGGTGCGCGAACTGCGCCCCGATCTGGTGTTGTTGGACCTGATGCTGCCGGGCATGAACGGCATCGACGTCTGTCGCGTGCTGCGCTCCGATTCGGGCGTGCCGATCGTGATGCTCACCGCCAAGACCGACACCGTCGACGTGGTCCTCGGCCTCGAGTCGGGCGCCGACGACTACATCATGAAGCCGTTCAAGCCCAAGGAGCTGGTGGCCCGGGTGCGCGCGCGGCTGCGGCGCAATGACGACGAGCCGGCCGAGATGCTGTCCATCGCCGACGTCGAGATCGACGTGCCGGCGCACAAGGTGACCCGCAACGGCGAGCAGATTTCCCTGACACCGCTGGAATTCGACCTGCTGGTCGCGTTGGCGCGCAAACCGCGGCAGGTGTTTACTCGTGATGTGCTGCTCGAACAGGTGTGGGGCTACCGTCACCCAGCGGACACCCGCTTGGTGAACGTGCATGTCCAGCGTCTGCGGGCCAAGGTTGAGAAAGACCCTGAGAACCCGACCGTGGTGTTGACCGTTCGAGGAGTGGGTTACAAGGCCGGACCTCCGTGATCCGCATCGGAGACGATGCAGAACGGAGCGATGCTGAGGAGCGCCGTCATTGATCTGGGGCTCCCGGCGACGCACTCGGAGCCGTTGGGGGCGCTCCGGCCCCATGACTCGCGGCGTGGGTGCGGTGAGTCGAGCCGTTGCCGTTGCGTGGCGCCGGTCGTTGCAGCTGCGTGTCGTGGCGCTGACGCTCGGGTTGTCCCTGGCGGTGATCCTGGCGCTCGGCTTCGTGTTGACCAGCCAGGTGACCAATCGGGTTCTCGACGTCAAGGTCAAGGCCGGCATCGAACAGATCGAGCGCGCGCGCACCACCGTCGGCGGGATCGTTAGCGGCGAGGAGACGCGCTCGCTGGACAGCAGCCTGCAGCTGGCCCGCAACACGTTGACGTCCAAGACCGACCCCGCGTCGGGCGCCGGGTTGGCCGGAGCGTTCGACGCGGTGCTGATCGTGCCGGGCGACGGGCCGCGCGCGGCGACCACGGCCGGGCCCGTCGACCAGGTGCCGAATTCCCTGCGCGGCTTCGTCAAGGCCGGGCAGGCGTCGTACCAGTACGCCACCGTGCACACCGACGGCTTTTCCGGTCCGGCGCTGGTCATGGGCACGCCCGCGTCGTCCCAGGTTGCCAACTTGGAGCTGTACCTGATCTTCCCGTTGAAGAACGAGCAGGCCACCATCACGCTGGTGCGCGGCACCATGATCACTGGCGGCGCCGTCCTGCTGGTGCTGCTCGCCGGGATCGCGCTGCTGGTCTCGCGCCAGGTGGTGGTGCCGGTGCGGTCGGCGTCGCGGATCGCCGAACGCTTCGCCGAGGGGCACCTGTCCGAACGGATGCCGGTGCGCGGCGAAGACGACATGGCCCGGCTGGCGGTGTCGTTCAACGACATGGCCGAGAGCCTGTCGCGCCAGATCACCCAACTCGAGGAGTTCGGCAACCTGCAGCGCCGGTTCACCTCCGACGTCAGCCACGAACTGCGCACCCCGCTGACCACCGTGCGGATGGCCGCCGACCTCATCTATGACCACAGCGCCGACCTCGACCCCACGCTGGCGCGGTCCACCGAGCTGATGGTGAACGAGCTGGACCGGTTCGAGTCGCTGCTCAACGACCTGCTGGAAATCTCCCGGCACGACGCGGGTGTGGCCGAGTTGTCCGTCGAGGCAGTGGATCTGCGCACCACCGTGCAAAGCGCGCTGAGCAACGTGGGCCACCTGGCCGAAGAGGCCGGCATCGAGCTGCTCGTCGACCTGCCCGACCAGGAGGTGATCGCCGAGGTCGACACCCGGCGGGTGGAGCGGATCCTGCGCAACCTGATCGCCAACGCCATCGACCACGCCGAACACAAGCCCGTGCAGATCCGGATGGGCGCCGACGAGGACACCGTCGCCGTCACCGTCCGCGACTACGGGGTGGGGCTGCGGCCCGGCGAGGAGAAGCTGGTGTTCAGCCGGTTCTGGCGCGCCGACCCGTCGCGGGTGCGCCGGTCCGGCGGCACCGGGCTTGGCCTCGCGATCAGCGTGGAGGATGCGCGCCTGCACCAGGGCCGGCTGGAGGCCTGGGGCGAGCCGGGCGAGGGCTCGTGCTTCCGGCTCACACTTCCGCTGGTTCGCGGCCACAAGGTCACCACCAGCCCGCTGCCCATGAAGCCCATTCCGCCGACCGCCGGCGCGAATCCGGCGGGCCCGCCAACCGCGAAAGACCGCTCGCGCCAACGTGAACACGCCGAGAGGAGCGGGTGATGCGGCGCCTGCTCGGGTTGTTGCTGGTGGCGCTGCTGCTGGGCGGCTGCGCGGGGGTGCCCAGCTCGTCGGCGCCTCAAGCCATCGGCACCGTCGAACGGCCGGCCCCGTCGAATCTGCCCAAGCCGACGCCGGGCATGGACCCCGACGTGTTGCTGCGCGAATTCCTCAAGGCCACAGCCGATCCCGCGAACCGGCATCTGGCGGCCAGGCAGTTCCTCACCCAGTCGGCGTCCAACGCGTGGGACGACGCCGGTAGCGCGCTGCTGATCGACCACGTGGTGTTCGTGGAAACCCGTGCCGCCGAACGTGTTTCGGCGACCATGCGGGCGGACATCCTGGGATCGCTGTCGGACATGGGGGTGTTCGAAACCGCCGAGGGGGTGCTGCCCGACCCGGGTCCGATCGAGTTGGTCAAGACCTCGGGCGGGTGGCGGATCGACCGCCTGCCCAACGGGGTCTTCCTGGACTGGCAGCAGTTTCAGTCCACCTACAAGCGCAACACCCTGTACTTCGCCGACCCCACCGGCAAGACCGTGGTCCCCGATCCGCGCTACGTCGCGGTCGCCGACCACGATCAGTTGGCCACCGAGCTGGTGTCCAAGATGATCGCGGGGCCGCGGCCGGAGATGGCCCACACGGTCCGCAACCTGCTCGCCCCGCCGCTGCGGCTGCGCGGACCGGTGACCCGCGCCGACGGCGGCAAGAACGGGATCGGGCGCGGCTACGGCGGCGCGCGCATCGATCTGGAGAAGCTGTCCACCACCGATCCGCACAGCCGGCAACTGCTTGCCGCGCAGATCATTTGGACGCTCGCCAGGGCCGATATCCGGGGTCCCTACGTCATCAACGCCGACGGTGCGCCGCTGGACGACCGGTTCGCCGAGGGGTGGACGACCTCCGACGTCGCCGCCACCGACCCGGGCGTGGCGGACGGCGCGGGCGCCGGGCTGCATGCCCTGGTGAACGGCTCGCTGGTCGGCCTGGACGGACAGCGCATCAGCAACGTGCCGGGGGCCTTCGGGCGGATGGGGGATCAGACCGGGGCCGCACTGTCGCGCAGCGGGCGGCAGGTGGCGTCCGTCGTCACGCTGCACCGCGGCGCCCCGGACGAGGCGGCGTCGCTGTGGATCGGTGACCTCGGCGGCGAAGCGGTCCAGTCCGCCGACGGGCACAGCCTGTCGCGGCCGAGTTGGTCGTTGGACGACGCGGTCTGGGTGGTGGTGGACGGCAACAACGTGCTGCGCGCGATCCAGGAGCCGGCGTCGGGGCAACCCGCCCGCATCCCGGTCGATTCCGTCGCGGTGTCCACCCGGTTCCCGGGGCCGATCACCGACCTGCAGCTGTCCCGCGACAGCACGCGCGCCGCGATGGTGATCGGCGGCCAGGTGATCCTGGCCAGCGTCGAGCAGACGCAGGCCGGCCAGTACGCGCTGACCTACCCGCGGCGGCTCGGCTTCGGGCTGGGCAACTCGGTGGTGTCGCTGTCCTGGCGAACCGGCGACGACATCGTGGTGACCCGGACCGACGCCAGCCATCCGGTGTCGTACGTCAACCTCGACGGGGTGAACTCGGACGCGCCCGCCCGGGGTCTGCAGATGCCGGTGATCACGGTCGCGGCCAACCCGTCCACGGTCTACGTCGGCGC
This sequence comes from Mycobacterium sp. 852002-51613_SCH5001154, assembly GCF_001667425.1. Taxonomy (NCBI): domain Bacteria; kingdom Bacillati; phylum Actinomycetota; class Actinomycetes; order Mycobacteriales; family Mycobacteriaceae; genus Mycobacterium; species Mycobacterium sp. 852002-51613_SCH5001154. The sequence continues at coordinate 14,846 of NZ_LZII01000058.1, forward strand.
ACCCCAAGGGGTGCTGCAGTATTCGGCCTCGGCGGCCGAAAGCCAGCAGGGCTGGTCGGAGGTGCCGGGTTTGACGTTGTTCGGCGCGGCGCCGGTGCTGCCGGGCTGAGACGGCCAAGGCCTTGTCGGTCCCGCCCGCGACACTGGCCCCATGCTCGACCTCATCCTGCCGCTGCAGTGCGGCGGCTGCGGGGCGCCGTCGGCCCGATGGTGTGACGCGTGCGCGCGGGAGCTGTCGGTGGCCGCCGACCAACCGCACGTGGTGAACCCCCGGATCGACCCGCAGGTGCCGGTGTTCGCCCTCGGGCGCTACGCCGGCGCGCGCCGGCAAGCGATCCTGGCCCTCAAGGAGCAGGGCCGCGTCGATCTCGTCGGGCCGTTGGCGGTCGCGCTGGCCACCGGCGTGCACCGGCTGCTGTCGTGGGGAATCGTCGAGACCCCGCTGACCGTCGTGCCCGCGCCGACGCGTCGTTCGGCGGCGCGCCGGCGCGGCGGCGACCCGGTCACCCGGCTGGCGCGCACCGCGGTGGGCCGCCACCCGGGCATCGCCGTCGCCCCGGCATTGCGGATGCGGGCCCTGGTTCGCGACTCGGTGGGCCTGGGCATCACCGCCCGCGAGCGCAATGTCACGGGGCGGGTGGTGCTGCGCGGAACACCGCCGCGAACCGAGGTTTTGATCGTCGACGACATCGTCACCACCGGGGCGACGGCCCGCGAGTCGGTGCGAGTGCTGGACGCCGCGGGCGTCCGGGCGACCGCCGTGTTGGCGGTCGCTGTCGCGTGAGGCTGTGCGGTCGCCAAGCGGATGTGAAGAACTCGCAACAGCTCAGCGAAATTAGTGGCATGGCGAGGCGAACAAGAGCTAACGTCGAGAACAACGTTAACCAACTCACTGGTCTGCCTCACTGGTCGCGACATTCCCAAAGTTGAGACCCCACTCGCGGGAAGGGGTGAGTATTCGACACCTTGCATCGGCGAGCACTCTGCGGCGGTGACTTCTCCTAAGGACCGCTCTCCCACCTCGTCGGCGCGTCGTTAGCAAGCCGGGCACGCAGGGCGCGTGCGACGTGAAAGAGAAACGAGTTGTCACGTATGTCAAGGCTATCCGTGGATTCCGGTCAGATTCTCGACCAACCGCCGACGCAAACCGACGGCCAACCTCAACCGACGACCACTGCCGAAGTCGTTTTCAAGGGCCGCAATGTAGAAATTCCCGACCACTACCGGCTGTACGTCTCCCAGAAACTTGCCCGCCTCGAGCGGTTCGATCGCTCCATCTATCTCTTCGATGTCGAGCTCAAACACGCGCCGAACCGGCGCCAGCGCAAATCGTGTCAACGCGTGGAGATCACCGCCCGCGGCCGCGGGCCGGTCAGCCGGGCGGAGGCCTGCGCCGACAGCTTCTATGCGGCGTTCGAGTCCGCGGTGGACAAACTGGAGAACCGGCTGCGTCGCGTCAAGGACCGCCGCAAGGTCCACTACGGCGACAAGACGCCGGTGTCGCTGGCCGCCGCCACGGCGGTCGTCCCGCCGCCGCGGCAGGAACGCATGCCGGAGCCAGCCGTCGACCATGACGGCGCCGACGCCGGCCACGAGCCAGGGCGGATCGTGCGGACAAAGGAGCACCCGGCCACGCCGATGACGGTCGACGACGCGCTCTACGAGATGGAGCTCGTCGGGCACGACTTCTTCTTGTTCCACGACAAGCAGACCGAACGGCCGTGCGTGGTCTACCGCCGGCACGCCTACGACTACGGGCTGATCAGGCTTTCCTGACGGGGCCTTCGGGCGGCGGCCCGCAGCGCCCGGCGGTGCCGCGCTTGCGATCGCCGCTACGACGGCCTTTGGGGGGTTGTCACCTACCATGGGAGTCGCTTAAGAGAAGAGACTCCTACCAACAGGGGACATAGCTGTGCTGTCGAAGTTGCTGCGCCTTGGCGAAGGTCGCATGCTCAAGCGTCTCAAGCGGGTGTCTGACTACGTCAACACCTTGTCCGACGAGGTCGAAAAGCTGACCGACGCGGAGCTGCGGGCCAAGACCGACGAGTTCAAGAAGCGGCACGCCGACGGTGAAAGCCTCGACGACCTGCTGCCCGAGGCGTTCGCGGTGGCCCGCGAGGCGGCCTGGCGGGTGCTCGACCAGCGCCCGTTCGACGTGCAGGTGATGGGCGCCGCGGCGCTGCACTTCGGCAACGTCGCCGAGATGAAGACCGGTGAGGGCAAGACCCTGACCTCGGTGTTGCCGGCCTACCTCAACGGGATCGGCGGCAAGGGCGTGCACGTCGTCACGGTCAACGACTACCTGGCCAAACGCGACAGCGAGTGGATGGGCCGTGTGCACCGCTTCCTCGGCCTGGACGTCGGCGTGATTCTCGCCCAGATGACGCCGGACGAGCGCCGCGTGGCCTACGCCGCCGACATCACCTACGGCACCAACAACGAGTTCGGCTTCGACTACCTGCGCGACAACATGGCGCACTCGCTCGACGACCTGGTGCAGCGCGGGCACAACTTCGCCATCGTCGACGAGGTCGACTCCATCCTGATCGACGAGGCCCGCACCCCGCTGATCATCTCCGGGCCCGCCGACGGGGCCTCCAACTGGTATCTCGAGTTCGCCCGGCTGGCGCCGCTGATGGAAAAGGACGTCCACTACGAGGTGGACCTGCGCAAACGCACCGTCGGCGTGCACGAGCTGGGCGTCGAGTTCGTCGAGGACCAGCTCGGCATCGACAACCTTTACGAGGCCGCCAACTCACCGCTGGTCAGTTACCTCAACAATGCGCTGAAGGCCAAGGAGCTGTTCAACCGCGACAAGGACTACATCGTCCGCGACGGCGAGGTGCTCATCGTCGACGAGTTCACCGGCCGCGTGCTCTATGGCCGCCGCTACAACGAGGGCATGCACCAGGCGATCGAGGCCAAGGAGCACGTCGAGATCAAGGCCGAGAACCAGACGCTGGCCACCATCACGCTGCAGAACTACTTCCGGCTCTACGACAAGCTCGCCGGCATGACCGGTACCGCCCAGACCGAGGCGGCCGAGCTGCACGAGATCTACAAGCTGGGCGTGGTGCCCATCCCGACAAACAAGCCGATGGTCCGCACCGACTGCTCCGACCTCATCTACAAGACCGAGGAAGCCAAGTACATCGCGGTGGTCGACGACGTCGCCGAGCGTTACGAGAAGGGCCAGCCCGTCCTGATCGGTACCACCAGCGTCGAGCGCTCGGAGTACCTGTCGCGGCAGTTCCAGAAGCGCCGCGTCCCGCACAACGTGCTCAACGCCAAGTACCACGAGCAGGAGGCGACCATCATCGCCGTGGCGGGCCGCCGCGGCGGGGTCACGGTGGCCACCAACATGGCCGGCCGAGGCACCGACATCGTGCTGGGCGGCAACGTCGACTTCCTCACCGACCTGCGGCTGCGCGAGCGTGGCCTCGATCCGGTGGAGACGCCCGAGGAGTACGAGGCGGCCTGGCACGAGGAACTGCCGCTGGTCAAGGAGGAGGCCGGCAAGGAGGCCGCCGAGGTGGTCGAGGCCGGCGGTCTGTACGTGCTGGGCACCGAGCGTCACGAGTCGCGTCGCATCGACAACCAGCTGCGCGGCCGCTCCGGCCGGCAGGGTGACCCGGGCGAGTCGCGCTTCTACCTGTCGCTGGGCGACGAGCTCATGCGCCGGTTCAACGGAGCCGCGCTGGAGGCGATGCTGAACCGGCTGAACCTGCCCGACGACGTGCCGATCGAGGCCAAGATGGTCACCCGGGCGATCAAGAGCGCGCAGACGCAGGTCGAGCAGCAGAACTTCGAGGTCAGAAAGAACGTCCTCAAGTACGACGAGGTGATGAACCAGCAGCGCAAGGTCATCTACGCCGAGCGTCGCCGCATCCTGGAAGGCGAGAACGTCAAGGATCAGGCGCTGGGCATGGTCCGCGACGTGGTCACCGCGTACGTCAACGGCGCGACGGCCGAGGGCTACGCCGAGGATTGGGACCTGGAGGCGTTGTGGACGGCGCTCAAGACGCTGTACCCGGTCGGCATCGAGCACGAGACGTTGATGCGTCTGGACGGTGACTCCGAGCGCGACGACCTCACCCGCGAGGAGTTGCTCGACGAGCTGCTCAAAGACGCCGAACGTGCTTATGCCACAAGGGAAGCCGAGCTCGAAGAGCTCGCGGGCGAGGGCGCGATGCGGCAGCTGGAGCGCAACGTGCTGCTCAACGTCATCGACCGCAAGTGGCGGGAGCACCTCTATGAGATGGACTACCTCAAGGAAGGCATCGGGCTGCGCGCGATGGCGCAGCGCGATCCGCTGGTGGAGTACCAGCGCGAGGGCTACGACATGTTCATGGCCATGCTCGACGGCATGAAAGAGGAGTCGGTCGGCTTCCTGTTCAACGTCACCGTCGAGGCGGTGCCGTCCCCGCAGGTCGCGCCGGTGGAAACGCCCGAGGGGCTCAAGGATCTCGCAACCGCCGCAGACCAGGGCGAGGCCACCCCGCCCGCGCGGGAAGAGCCCCCAACTCAGTTGCGTGCCAAGGGCATTGACAACGAGGCGCCGGCCATGACCTACTCCGGGCCGTCGGAGGACGGCTCGGCGCAGGTGCAGCGCAACGGCGGCGACGGGAAGGCCCCGGCCGGGGTTCCCGGCGGGGCGAGCCGGCGCGAGCGGCGGGAAGCCGCCCGCCGGCAGGGCCGCGGCGCCAAGCCGCCCAAATCGGTGAAACGGCGCTAGCCCCCACCTTTTCGCGAGTGTGCGGCTGGCTTCACGTTCGGCGCCGAGTGTGCGGCTGGCTTCACGCTCGGCGGTGCCGGAAAATTTGAGGCCCCAGCACGTACGCGCTGCGCAACGGACTAGTCAAAAATGCCTAGGGCCCGGCTCGCGGAAGATGAGGCAAACGACCTATATCCGAACGTGCCTGGCCGGCGGACACTTAACCCCATGAATCGATACTTGACGCTTGGTTACGGCGCCGCGGCGTACCTGCTCTTCCTCGCGGCCTTTCTGTATCTCATTGGTTTCGTGGGCAACCTCGTGGTGCCCCGAAGCGTCGACCATGGGCTCGCGGCGCCCGTCGCCGCGGCGATACCGATCAACGTGGCGTTGGTCGTCTTGTTCGGCGTCCAGCACAGCGTGATGGCCCGGCCCGCGTTCAAGCGATGGTGGGCGCGGTTTGTGCCTTCGTCGATCGAACGCAGCACCTACGTGCTGCTGTCGAGTGTGGTGCTGGCCCTGCTGTACTGGCAGTGGCGAACGATGCCAACGGTCATCTGGGATGTGCGGATGCCGGCGGCCCGCGCGGTGCTGTGGGCGCTGTTCTGGCTCGGCTGGGCGATTGCGCTGCTGGCGACGTTCCTGATCAACCATTTCGATTTGTTCGGGCTCCGGCAGGTATATCTGGCGTCGCGCCAAAAGCCTTACACCAGCGTGGAATTCCGCGTACGACTGCTCTACCGCGTGGTGCGCCACCCCCTGATGCTCGGGATGCTCATCGCGTTCTGGGCGGCGCCGGCCATGACGGCGGGGCACCTGCTGTTCTCGATCGGCATGACGACCTACATCCTGATCGCCACGCAGCTCGAGGAGCGTGACCTGGTCGCGTCTCTCGGCCACCCGTACCGCGAGTACCGCCGCGAGGTGTCGATGCTGCTGCCGATTCCGCGCCGCCAGGCCACGAGCATTGCCCGGCAGGGCTGAATCTTTGTAATTCGTTAGCAGCTCGGCGATCGGGTGCGGCGCCTGCGGCCGACCTGTCAGGATTGACGGATGGATGTCAAGGAGGTGCTGCTGCCGGGCGTCGGCCTTCGCTACGAATTCACTGATCACAAAGGCGACCGCATCGGCATCATTGCGCGGCGGAGCGGCGATTTCGAGGTCGTCGTCTATGCCCGGGAGGACCCGGACGAGGCCCGGCCGCTCCTGCACCTCAGTGACGAAGAGGCCGAGGCGGTGGCCCAGATCCTGGGGGCACCGCGCATCGCGGAGCGGTTCACCGAGCTGGCCCGCGAAATACCCGGACTCGAGACGGGGCAGGTCCACATCCTGGCCGATAGCCCCTTCGTGGGCCATCCCTTGGGCGACACCCACGCCCGCACCCGCACCGGCGCCTCCATCGTCGCGATCGTGCGTAACGAGGAAGTGCTCGCCTCGCCGGGTCCGGCCGAAATGCTCTATGCCCGAGATGTTTTGATCGTCATCGGCACCCAGGACGGCATCGCCGGCGTCGAACAGATCATCGACAAGGGCTGAGCCGGTGCAGGTTTCGTGGGCGCTGCTGTTACAACTCGGCGCCCTCCTGGCCACGCTGGCCGTAGTGGGCGCCATCGCACGCCGATTCGCCTTGTCTCCGATCCCGGTGTACCTGCTGGCGGGCCTGTCGCTGGGTAAGGGCGGGATTCTGCCGCTGGATGCCGGCGGCCAGTTCATCACCACGAGCGCGCCCATCGGCGTCGTGCTGCTCCTGCTCACCCTGGGCCTGGAATTCTCCGCGGCCGAGTTCGCCGCCAGCCTGCGCCACCACCTGCCGTCGGCGGGGGTCGACATCGTCCTCAACGCGGCGCCCGGCGCGATCGCCGGCTGGCTGCTGGGATTGGACGGCGTGGCAATCCTGTGCCTGGCCGGCGTCACCTACATCTCCTCCTCGGGTGTCATCGCGCGGCTGCTGGAGGACTTGCACCGGCTCGGTAACCGGGAGACGCCGGCGGTGCTCTCCGTGCTGGTCCTCGAGGACTTCGCGATGGCGGCCTACCTGCCGCTGTTCGCCGTCCTGGCATCCGGGGGCGGCTGGTTGCACGCCGTCGTCGGCATGGTGGTGGCGGTGGCCGCGCTGTTGGCGGCGTTCGCCGCGTCCTACCGCTGGGGCCACCATGTCGGCCGGCTGGTCGAGCACCCCGACTCCGAACAGCTGCTGCTGCGGGTGCTGGGCATCACGTTGATCGTGGCGGCGCTGGCCGAATCCCTGCATGCGTCGGCCGCGGTCGGCGCGTTCCTGGTGGGGCTGACGCTGACCGGGGAAACGGCGGACCGAGCGCGCCGGGTGCTGGGGCCGCTGCGGGATCTGTTCGCCGCCATCTTCTTCCTTGCTATCGGCTTCTCGGTCGATCCGCACGCGCTGATCCCGATGCTTCCCGCGGCGCTGATCCTCGCCGCGGTGACCGCGGCGACCAAGGTGGCCACCGGGATCTTCGCCGCCCGGCGCGACGGAGTCGCGCGGCGCGGGCAACTGCGCGCGGGCACCGCGCTGGTCGCCAGGGGAGAGTTCTCGCTGATCATCATCGGCTTGGCGGGCACGTCGATCCCCGCGGTCGCCGCGCTGGCGACGGCGTACGTGTTCATCATGGCGATCGTCGGGCCGGTGCTGACCCGCTACACGGGCGGCCCGCTGGTACCGACTGCCGGGGCCCCGCACTGACCTCGCGATCAACCGATGTGCAAGGCCACCACCAGCCAGCGGGCGCCGGCGCCGGCGGACACCCGCTCGATGCGGCAGGCGATGGCGTGGATCCGGTTGCCGCGGCTATACGAGCCGGAAACCTCGGCCGCGGCCTCGGGGTCCCGACCGGCCGGCTGCAGGCGCAGCCGCCGAAGCACCGCCGCGCCCTGCTGACCGGCGGCCGCCTGGCCCATCGAGACGACGGAATCCACCAGGCTTGGCGTCAGCAACGGGCGCAGCTGGGCGGCGGGGCGGCGGCGGTCGATGACCTCCAGCACCCGGCGCAGCGCCGCGTCGGCGAATATCGCGGCCTGCCGCGTCGGCTCCGATATCGCGGCCCGCGGCTCCTCGGCCGGCTGCCTGCCGGGCGGGCAGGGAAGATGCGGCGGGTGGGCGCTGCGCCTGCGCAACGGCGCTCGCGACGACAGGCAGGAAGCGACGCTTCGTGGTACGTCTTGTGCCGGGGGCTCGTAGTCGACGACGGGTAGGACGGCGAACGCGCCGGGTGGACCCGCGACAGGACTGATGTTCAACGCGCACTCTCCAACTCTTCGGTCGAACCGGGAGCCCGCTGGAGAGTGGCAGGCAGTGGTCATCATGGCACAACTCGGGCCCGCGCGTACCCGCGCTCGGACGCTGCCCCGCCGGACGATTACCGTGGGCGCAACATCTCCTTCAGCAACAGGGCAATGATTCGGTGAGGAGGACTGCGCCCTATGGTGACCCGGCTGTCCCCATCGGACGCGGCGTTTTTTCGGCTGGAAAACACGGCCACCCCGATGTACGTCGGATCACTGTCGATCCTGCGCCGACCGCGCGCCGGATTGAGCTACGAGACGCTGCTGGCCACCATCGAGCGGCGGCTGCCGCAAATTCCGCGCTATCGGCAAAGGGTCCGGGAGGTGCGGGTGGGATCGGCCCGGCCCGTCTGGGTCGACGACGGCGACTTCGACATCACCTATCACGTCCGGCGCTCCGCCCTGCCCTCCCCGGGCAGCGACGAACAACTGCACGAGCTGATCGCCCGGCTGGCCGCCCGGCCGCTGGACAAGTCGCGGCCGCTGTGGGAGATGTATCTGGTCGAGGGCCTGTCCAAGAACCGCGTCGCCCTCTACACCAAGTCGCATCAAGCCCTCATCAACGGCATGACGGCGCTCGAGATCAACCACGTCATCGCCGATCGCACCAAGCGCCCGCCGTCCTTCCCCGAAGACATTTGGGTGCCGGAACGCGACCCGGGTGGCGCGCGGCTGATCTTCGGGGCCATCGGCGACTGGTTCGTGGGGCCGGGCACCCAGCTGCAGGCCGTCGGTTCGGCCATCGGCGGCCTGGCGACCAACCATGGCGAACTGCTCGCCGCCGGCCGCCGGGTCCTCGATTTCGCGCGCACCGTGGCGCGCGGCACCGCACCCAGCAGCCCGCTCAATGCCACCGTGTCGCGCCACCGGCGCTTCACGGTCGCATGCGGCAACCTCGACGACTACCGCACCGTGCGCGCCCGGTACGACTGCGACGTCAACGACGTGGTGCTCGCGGTGATCGCCGGCGCCCTGGGCAGCTGGCTGATGTCACGCGGGGTGGCTGTGTCGGCGACCGCGACGGTGCGGGCCATGGCGCCGCTGCCCATCTACGCCGACGGTCAGCTCGATGCGACCGGCCCCGGTCAGGCCATCAGCCAGGTGACGCCGTTTCTGGTCGACCTGCCGGTGGGGGAGCCGAACGCGGTGGTGCGGCTGTCGCAGATCGCGCATGCCACCGAATCGAACCCGACGGCCGCGCGCCTGGTGGACGCCAGGACCATCGTCACGCTGTCGGGATTTGCGCCACCCACGCTGCACGCCATGGGTATTCGGGTGGCCACCAGCTTCCCCAGCTTTTCCAGGCGGACGTTCAACCTGCTGATCACCAACGCGCCCGGGGCACAGTCGCAGATGTACATCGCCGGCACCAAGTTGCTGGAGACCTACGCCGTCCCACCGCTGTTGCACAACCAGGCGCTGGCCATCAGCGTGACGTCGTATAACGGCATGCTGTACTTCGGCATCAATGCCGACCGCGAAGCGATGAGCGACGTCGAGCTGCTGCCGGGCCTGTTGAACCAAGCGCTCGAGGAATTGCTGGAAGCTTCCCGCCCGTAGTCGGAGGTGAACCTTGCTGCCTGGAACTATCATCCGTTGATATGAGCATCGGGACCAAAGACGGCGAGTCTGCGAAGGCGCACACAAAGAAATCGGCTTCGCCGCCTGTGCGGAAGGTCCCCGACGAGGTATATCGAGCTGAATTGTTCCGCCTGCAAACCGAATTCGTCACGTTGCAGGAGTGGGTGCGGAACACCGGCGCCCGCGTAGTGGTCATCTTTGAAGGCCGCGACGGAGCGGGTAAGGGCGGAACCATCAAGCGGATCACCGAATACCTGAACCCACGGGCCGTCCGCATCGCGGCACTGCCCGCGCCGACGGAGCGGGAGCGCGGACAGTGGTACTACCAGCGCTATATCGCCCATTTGCCCGCCAAAGGGGAGATCGTGCTGTTCGATCGGTCGTGGTACAACCGCGCCGGTGTCGAGAAGGTGATGGGATTCTGCACGCCGCAGGAGTACGTGTTGTTCTTGCGGCAGACGCCCATCTTCGAGCAGTTGCTGATCGATGAGGGGATCCTGCTCCGCAAGTATTGGTTCTCGGTTTCCGAGGCCGAACAGCTGCGCCGGTTCAGGGCGCGGCTGAATGACCCTGTGCGGCAATGGAAACTGTCCACCATGGACCTGCAATCGGTCTACCGATGGGAAGAATATTCGCGGGCCAAGGACGAGATGATGGTGCACACCGATACCTCGTTCAGCCCTTGGTATGTGGTGGAATCGGATATCAAGAAGCACGCGCGGCTGAACATGATGGCCCATTTGTTGTCCACGATCGACTACCACGAAGTGGAGCGGCCGAAGATCAAACTGCCGAAACTTCCGCTCCCTGCCGTGAGTTACCGGCGCCCGCCGCGCGACCTGGCGACGTATGTCGACGACTACGTGGCCACGCTGATCGGGGACTGAGCCATCCAGGTCTACATTCCGGCCACGCTGGCCATGTTGCAGGGGCTCGTCGCCGACGGCTCGTTGCGGCCCGTCAACGGCACCGCGTTCGCCCTGACTCCGACGTTGCGCGAGGCGTACGCCGAGGGCGACGACGACGAACTCGCCGAGGTCGCCCTGCGCGAGGCGGCGCTAGCGTCGCTGCGGCTGCTGGCCGACACCGAACCCGAAGGGGTGGCCGGATCCCTGCCGCCGCGGCGCGCGGTGCTGGCCGCCGAGGTCGGCGACGTCAGCTTCCGTCCCGATCTCGACGACGCGGTGGTGAGACTCGCCGGGCCCGTCGCGCTGGAGGACGTGATCGCCGCGTACGTCGACAACGCGGATGCCGAGCCAGCCGTGAAGAAGGCGATTGAGGCCATCGACGCCGCCGACCTCGGCGACGAGGACGCCGAACTGATCGTCGGCGACGCGCAAGACCACGACTTGGCGTGGTACGCCAACCAGGAGCTGCCGTTCCTGCTCGAGCTGCTGTAGGGGCAAAGGGGATGTGATCGCGGCCACCGAGAGCTGGCTACGCAACCGTAGGTTACGGTACCGTAGGTTTCGTGAGGCCCACCGAATCGACCACAATGGTCAACACAAGCAAGACACCGCGTAGTGAGCAGGAGCCTCCCCTGGGCAGACGTAACCCATCGATCACGGGCAACGTCGTCGAGACCAAGCGGCCAGTCGTCGCGGGCGCCGACCGGCACCCCGGTTGGCACGCAGTGCGCAAGCTGGCCGCCCGCATCACGACGCCGCTGTTGCCCGACGACTACCTGCATCTGGCCAACCCGCTGTGGTCGGCGCGGGAAGTGCGGGGCCGCATCCTCGAGGTGCGCCGCGAGACGGAGGATTCCGCGACCCTGGTGATCAAGCCGGGGTGGGGCTTCAACTTCGACTACCAGCCGGGCCAGTACATCGGGATCGGCCTGCTGATGGACGGACGCTGGCGCTGGCGGTCGTATTCGCTCACGTCCAGCCCCGCCGCGACGTCCGGATCCGGCTCGGCACGCACGGTGACCATCACGGTGAAGGCGATGCCCGAAGGATTTCTGTCGTCGCACCTGGTGGCGGGTGTGGAGCGGGGGACCATCGTCCGGCTGGCCGCCCCGCAGGGCAACTTCGTGCTGCCCGACCCGGCGCCGTCATCGATCTTGTTCCTCACCGCCGGATCCGGAATCACGCCGGTGATGTCTATGCTGCGAACACTGTTGCGCCGCAACCAGATCGGCGATATCGCGCACGTCCATTCGGCACCCACCGAATCCGACGTGATGTTTCGGGCCGAGTTGGCCGCGCTGGCGGCCGACCATCCGGGCTATCGCCTACTACTGCGGGAGACCCGTACCCAGGGCCGTCTCGACCTCGCCCGGCTCGACCACGAGGTACCGGACTGGCGCGAACGACACACCTGGGCCTGCGGCCCGGAAGGCATGCTGACCCAGGCCGAAAAGATCTGGTCGGCGGCGGGCATCGGCGACCGGCTGCACCTCGAGCGGTTCGCGGTGTCCAAGGCCGCGCCGGCCGGTGCCGGTGGGACGGTCACCTTCGCCCGCAGCGATCGCGCCGTCGCCGCCGACGCTGCCACGTCGTTGATGGACGCGGGGGAGGGCGCGGGCGTGCAGATGCCGTTCGGCTGCCGAATGGGTATATGTCAGTCGTGCGTGGTTGGTCTGGTGGAGGGGCACGTCCGTGACCTGCGCACCGGCGCGGAGCACGATCCGGGCACCCGGATTCAGACCTGCATCTCGGCCGCTTCCGGCGACTGCGTGCTCGACATCTAAAGGCTACTCACTGGTAACCTACGGATTCGTAGGTTACGATAGCGTAGGTCTGGACCTGGTCTAGGACGGACAAAATCGACCGCAGGGAGAAGGAACGATGGCGATCACCGACATCGACGTATTCGCCCATCTGACGGACGCCGACATTGAAAACCTGGCCGTTGAGCTGGACGCGATCCGCCAGGACGTTGAAGACTCGCGCGGCGCGCGGGATGCCCGCTACATCCGGCGCACCATCGCGGCCCAGCGGGCGCTGGAGGTGTCCGGCCGGCTGCTGCTGGCCGCCGGTTCCCGCCGCTCGGCCTGGTGGGCGGGGACGGTAACGCTGGGCGTGGCCAAGATCATCGAGAACATGGAGATCGGCCACAACGTCATGCACGGCCAGTGGGACTGGATGAACGACCCGGAGATCCACTCCTCGACGTGGGAGTGGGACATGAGCGGGTCGTCGAAGCACTGGCGCTACACCCACAACTTCGTGCACCACAAGTACACGAACATCCTCGGGATGGACGACGACGTCGGCTACGGCCTGCTGCGCGTTACCCGCGACCAGCGCTGGAAGCGCTTCAACATGTTGAACCTGTTCTACAACACCATGCTTGCCCTCCTCTTCGAGTGGGGTGTCGGCCTGCAGCACGTGGAGCTCGGGAAGATCGCCAAGAAGCGGATGGATTCCGACGACGCGCGCCAGCGGGTGGACGAGTTCCTGGCCAAGGCGGGCCGCCAGGTGGTCAAGGACTATGTTGCGTTCCCGGCGCTGACCGCGCTGTCGCCCGGCGCGACGTACCGCTCCACGTTGAAGGCCAACGCGGTCGCCAACGTGATCCGCAACGTGTGGGCCAACGCCGTCATCTTCTGCGGCCATTTCCCCGACGGCGCAGAGAAATTCACCAAGACCGACATGATCGGCGAGACCAAGGGGCAGTGGTACCTGCGCCAGATGCTGGGCAGTGCCAACTTCGAGGCCGGGCCCGCGCTGCGGTTCATGAGCGGCAACCTGTGCCACCAGATCGAGCACCACCTGTTCCCGGACCTGCCGAGTAACCGGTACGCGGAGATCGCGGTGCGGGTGCGCGAGATCTGCGACAAGTACGACCTGCCCTACACCACCGGCTCGTTCCTCGTGCAGTACGGCAAGACCTGGCGCACGCTCGCCAAGCTTTCGCTGCCGGACTCCTACCTGCGCGATGACGCCGACAACGCTCCGGAAACCCGCAGCGAGCGCATGTTCGCCGAATTGGAGCCCGGTTTCGCGGGCATCGACCCGGAGACGGGCCGGCGGCGGGGGCTGAAGACCGCCATCGCGACCGTGCGTGGCTGGCGGCGCGCCAAGCGCGCGCAGCGGGATGCGCAGCGCGCGGTCGGCGGCGCGGACGACCTGGCGGCCTAGCGCTCTTCGCATCGAGCGTGTACTCAGGGCGAGATTTCGGGCTATCTTTCGCCGTAAGTGCACGTTCGGCGTTGGGGGCGATCTAACCGCCCGTCACACCGCCGTTCGCCATACTGGGACACGTGCAGGTGTTCGTCGGGTCGCAGGTTTCGCACTGGGATTTCCCGCGTAGCACGGCCAGCGTTGCGTTGATGACCGAGTTCGGTTGCGAGAACGGCCTTGCCGTGGCGGACCTGCTCGAGGGAACCGGTCTGTCGCAGGCCGACCTGCACGACCACAACCGGATGATCGTCGGGCGCCAGGAGCTGGCGGTCGTGACGAACCTGGTGAACCTGCTCGGGGACCCGGCCGACCTCGGCGTTCGGGTGGGCGCCGGCTATCACGTCGGATCGCTGGGCATCTTCGGATTCGCCTGCCTGACCAGTTCGACGCTGGGTGACGCCGTCCGGTTCGCGGCCCGGTTCTACGAGCTGAGCTACGGCTTCTGCCTGCCGACCGTCACCCTTGACGGGCCGGTGGTGGCGATGTGGCTCGACCTGCCCGACCTGACCGGTCCGGTGGCGGAGTTTTTGGTGCGGCGCGACCTGGCGGCCATCGCCCGGATCATGGCGGAGATGCTGGGCCGCCCCGTCCCATTCACCTCGATCGAGTTCGCGAGCCCGGCGCCGGCATCGGGAGACGCATTGGCCCGCAAGGTATTCGGCGTCACACCGCGTTACGACTCACCCGCCAACGTGGCGCGCTGGCCGGCCGCGTTGCTGGACAACCCGCTGCCCCGGGCCAGTGAGATAACGGTGGCCATGTGCGAGCAGCAGTGTCGAGCTTTGTTGGAACGCCGCCGGGAGCGCACCGGTGTCGCTCGGCTGGTGCGCGAGCGCCTGGCGTCGATCGACGGCGAACCCCACACGATCGCGGCCGTCGCCCGGCAACTGGCGATGAGCGAGCGGACGCTGCGGCGGCGCCTGGCGGAGGAGAACACGACCTTCCGCGATCTGGTCGAGGAGGTGCACCGGGTCCTCGCCGAGGAGCTGTTGGCAACCGGCGCACTGTCGGTTGAGGACGTCGCGCTGCGGCTGGGCTACGCCGAGGCGACGAGCTTCATCGCCGCGTTCAAGCGGTGGACGGGCACCACCCCCGCGCGCTATCAGCGGTCGGTGGCGCCGCGGGCCCGGCTCCAGGCCGTCTGATCGTGGCCGGAATCATGGATTTGCCGACCGCAATCGGCTGCCCGCAACCCGCAGCCCGCCCCTAGCGTTGGAGTCATGACTTCGACTCGTCCTCGCGTGCTGGTGATCGGCGCCGGATTCGGCGGCCTCGCCGCCGCCTACGAGCTGTCCAGGGATGGCCTCGCCGACGTGACGGTGCTGGAGAAGGCCGACGACATCGGCGGCGTCTGGCGGGAGAACACCTACCCGGGTGCCGCCTGCGACGTCCCGTCGAACCTGTACTCCTACTCCTTCGCCCGGAAGACCGACTGGGGCCGGCGATACGCCGAGCAGCCCGACATCCTCGGCTACATCCACGACACCGCCGACCGGTTCGGCCTTCGCGACGTGGTGCGCACCGGTGTGGAGGTCACCTCGGCCTGCTACGACGACGGCACCGCCACCTGGCGGGTGGAGACCTCGACGGGCGATGTGTTCGAGGCCGATGTGTTGGTGCCCGCGGTCGGGCAGCTGTCGCGGCCGGCGCTGCCGAACATCCCGGGACTCGACACGTTCGCGGGCCCCTCGTTCCATTCGGCGCAGTGGCGCCATGACGTCGACCTGGCCGGCAAGCGCGTCGCCGTCCTGGGCACCGGCGCGTCGGCGATCCAGTTCGTGCCGCGCGTTCGTGAGACCGCCAAGCATGTCACCGTCTTTCAGCGATCCGCCCCATATGTGCTGCCGAAGCCGGATCGTGCCTACACGCATGCCCATCAGGCCGCCTTCCGGACGGTGCCCGGGTTCGCGGCTGCGATGCGGAACCTGATTTGGGAGATCTCGGAATTCTTCGGCCTCGCGCTGACCAGGGTGGCTCCGCTCGCCCGGCTGATCGGCATCGCCGCGTCGGCAAACCTCAAGCGCCACATCAAAGATCCGGTCTTGCGGGCCAAGCTCACGCCCGACTACCCGATCGGCTGCAAGCGGGTGCTGTTCAGCAGTGACTGGTATCCGGCGCTGGCCAGTGCCAACGTCGACGTCGAGACCGAGGCGATCACCGAGGTGACACCCGCGGGTGTACGCACGGCCGACGGCCGGGTGCACGAGGTAGACGCCATCATCTACGGCACCGGGTTCAAGGCGACCGAATTCCTCGCGCCGATGACGATCACCGGCCGCGACGGGCGGGACCTGCAGTCCGAATGGGCGGAGGGAGCGCGGGCACATCTCGGCATGGCCGTGCCGGGTTTCCCTAACATGTTCCTGATCTACGGCCCCAACACCAATCTCGGCAGCAGCTCGATCATTTTGATGATGGAGCAGCAGGCCGGTTACATCCGCCAGATCGTCGAGGAGCTGGCCCGCGGGGGCGTGGCCCGCGCGTTCGAGGTGCGGCGCGCCGTGGAGCAGGTCTACGACGCGGAGGTCCAGGCCCGCCTGGACGCCGGCGTCTGGACTACCTGCGATTCCTGGTACCGCGTCGCCTCCGGTCGGGTCACCACCAACTGGCCGGGGCTGGTGCACGAATACCAGCACCGCACAACGGCAGTGGCCTTCGCGGACTACGACGTGGTCCTTCCCGACCGCGCGGCGAATAAGGTCGGCGCTTAACCCGGTCCGACGGCCGGGACTACGCTTGCAGACATGCTCGCAGCGTTTGGATTCGAAACCCTGGGCGTCGTCGTCGGGGACATGTTCTTCGTCGACCCGAACCCCAACAAAGGTCAAGAAACCCCGGAGCGGGGAGTCAGACTGGAGCTGCGCCTCGTCGACCGGGATGAGCCGCAGGGGTCGATCTACGCCGGTGTCCCGATCGGCTTCAACCGCCCGGTGTGGCGGGTGGACCTCTTCGGCTCCACCGAGAGCCCGCCCGGGACGCTGGACCGGGCGCATCACCATCCCCGGTTCGACGGGTGGGAACCCGGCCGGCGGCATTTCGTTCCCGAGCTGTCCGCCGATCCGGTTGCCTGGCTGGCCGATCAGCTGGCCGACCCGGCCGCGGTGCTGGCCCGGGCGGGCGTCGACCCCGACGAGATTCCCGAAGCCGACAAGGCCGGCCTGGCCGCGGCGGCCCCGGACATCGTCGCCGCGGTGAAGCGGATGCTCGACGGCGTGCGCGACGGCGACTTGGCCCCGGCGCCGCCCGAGCCGGTGGCCGCCGCCCGCACCGGCTGGCTCTGAGTTCTCGAGTTCGGTTGCCTAGCAAAGGCTACCGGGAGTCTTCCGCGGAAAAGACGTCGATCGCTCGCACGGGCGTCAACATCACCAGCGGGATCTGACGGCTGGTTGACTGCTGATAGGTGAGGTACGGCGGATACAGGTGAGACATGTACGCCCACACCTGATGGCGTTCCTCGGCTTCGGGCTCGCGCCAGGTGGCCTCGAATGCTTGGGTGGCGATCTGGACGCCGATCGTGTTGCTCTGCACGACATTTAGGTACCACTCCGGATGCGTGTCGGCGCCTCCCTTGGATGCGACGACTACGATCTCGCCGCCGACGTTGCCGTAGATCAACGGCCTGACATAGCTCTTGCCCGATCTGCGGCCCACACACCTGATCAAGCAATGGGTGGTCAGTACCCGGCCCCCGACCGCGCTCACGTCCATGATGTGCCCCCGCGCGCCACCGGAGGTCAGATACGTGTCGAGGTGCTCGGCGATCCAGTCGCTGCGTGCGGCTCGGATCGATGCGGCGTCGGCGTCGCTCATGGGTGACTCCTAACATAAACGGGGCGAAGGTCATTGGATCACACCGCTCCGTCGCTGGCTGTGCCAGGCGGATCATGCAACCGCGTCGAACCGGATCGCGGGCGGCGGTCTGGCCCAACCGCTCGATCATTGTCGCGCTGGGCACGCCGCCGCCCTCGCACACCGTTTGCAGCCCATACCGCCCGCCGCGCTGCTCGAGCGCGTTGACCGGTGCGGTCCTGATGCAGGCACCACAGCGCCGAGCGGGTGGCCGATCGCGATTCAGGACGTGAAACACTGCCAGAGCAACTCCGCGAGGCGGGAGGACGCCCATGGCGCTTACCCTGAAGCAGGCCCGTGCGGTCTACAACCGAATCGGACGCATCCAGGACTGGCAAGCCTTCTACGAGGACGCGACCACGGACCGTCTCGTGGCCAACGCAGCCCTGGCGGGAGGCCAGACGATTTTCGAGTTTGGTTGCGGCACAGGCCGGTTGGCCGCGCGTCTGCTGGAGACTCTGCCTGCAGGCGTCAACTACCTCGGGGTCGACATCAGCCCGGTCATGATCAACATAGCTACCGGTCGGCTCGCCGCCTGGTCCAAGCGGGCCAGCGCGGTGCTGGTCGACGGCTCACTGCCGCTACCCGCCGATGGCGGGTCCGCGGACCGTGTGCTGTCCACGTTCGTGTTCGACCTGCTGGCTGAAGACTATGCACGGGCAGTCCTGGACGATCTGCGGCGAATCCTCAAACCCGACGGCAGGCTCTGCCTTGCCAGCCTCAGCTACGGAGACCAGCTGCTTGAACGAGCCGTCTGCCGGGCCTGGACCGGCCTGTGGCGTCTTGCGCCACAGCTTGTGGGCGGGTGTCGCCCCATCACCGTGAGCGCCCTGCTGGATCACGACTGGCGGATTCAGCATCACTCACGGGTGCATCAGTGGGGGCTTGTCACCGAAGTCGTCATCGCAACTCCAAGCACATACCAACAGTGACGGCAACGGTGCGCTCTTCGACGGCGGCCCGCTTGCCGACATTCCCGTGGCATCGCGTCTGGAAGACGCAACATTCGGTCGCATCGTAACTATCAAGCGGCAGAAGGATGTATCCCCTTTACCTGCTCCCCATCTACGTCCTTGGCCCAGAAGAGTAAGACGGGGGCCGAACGCATCGTTTCCCACTGCCGTTAGTTATCGGGTTCGGTGAAGGCGAAGCCAACGTGATGGAGCCTCAGGACTTCACTTCGATCACCACTTTGCCCATCGGGCCGTCAGCCAGGCGTTCGAAGGCTTGCGGCAACTTCTCGAACGGAAACACACGGTCGACCAGTGGCCGAGCTCCGGAGCGGGCCAGGATGCCCAAGAGGTCGTGCCAGCCGGCGCGATGCTGCTCCGGTGTGTAATAGCTGAGAGCCATTGCGCCAATTCGCAGCCAGCGCGAAAACAGCGTGCCCGTGTAAAAGTTGGGCACCGGGCCGCCAAGTTCTCCCACCAGGCTGAG
Source organism: Mycobacterium sp. 852002-51613_SCH5001154 (assembly GCF_001667425.1). Classification (NCBI taxonomy): domain Bacteria; kingdom Bacillati; phylum Actinomycetota; class Actinomycetes; order Mycobacteriales; family Mycobacteriaceae; genus Mycobacterium; species Mycobacterium sp. 852002-51613_SCH5001154. The sequence continues at coordinate 33,851 of NZ_LZII01000058.1, forward strand.
TCTTCCCGAATCGCCCATCGTGTCGATGACTTCAGGAAGCAGCGTGCCCCCGATCGTGTCGACTGCCAGGTTCACCCCGCCTCCATTCAGGGCATTTCTTACACCAGCTCGCCACTGCGGGTCCTCGGGGTTGAATGTGAACGTCGCTCCGAGTTCTTTGAGGCGTCGTTGCTTTTCCTCGCTGCGCGAAAGCGCTATGACCGTGTGGCCCATCGCCGCCGCCAGTTGCACAGCCGCAACTCCGACCCCGCCTGATGCGCCGGTGACCAGGACCACTGAGTTCGGCTTGAGCGGTTCCCACATGGTGAGCGCGCGGTACGCCGATAGATAAACGACGGCGGCCCCCGACGACTGCTCTTTGGTCCAACCCGCGGGGATCTCCGCTAAGTTAACCGCCGGTATCGACACTTGCTCGGCAAACATGCCCCAGCGAAGAAGTCCGACATCACTGCGCAGAAGAACGCGCTGGTCGCCCACCTGCACATCTTCGACGCCCTTACCAATTTTGATCACTTCCCCGACGCCGTCCCGCCCCAGCACGTGCGGCGCTGGGGGGTATACCGGATACGGGTATCGCCTCTCTGCCATCATCCGGTCGGCAGGATTCAAGCCCGCGTAGTGGACTTGCATCAGCACTTCACCTTCGTTCGGGACCGGATCAGGCACGTCAGCCAGGGTCAAATGATCTATCCCTGCATGTCCATCCCAGAGCCAAGCTTTCATAACTGCTTCTCCTCGCGCCTATTCGTGTAGCCCAGCAACCACGACCACTATGCGATCCAATGAGTCGAGTGCGGTATCTGTGCTGCGGGCGCCTCAGATGAGCGGATGCAACATGCCATGGCCGGTGCTTTCGCCACGGCAGCGTTTCGAACTCTTGGGCGTTCTTGCGGTGCCAGCGAAAGATTACTTACCGACTGGATCTCCCGACGTCAATCGTCTGCAGCGCCTCCACAGTATTTCCCGCAACGACGGCCGCGCTGAGCAAGTTGCGTCATGGGCCGCTGGTCACCTTTTCGGCGAGTGCCGCCAGCTTGGCGTCGAGTTCCTCCGCGGCGCTGAGCAATTCGGGGTTAGGCTCGACGAGCATCAGCGACGACGGCTTGACGTAGGTCAGGCTGCTGCCGGCGCCCTCGTCGGCGATCAGCAGCTCGACCGGGGCGAACAGGCCCGCCGTCACGTCGTGGCGCAGCATCGTGATCGCGATCAACGGGTTGCCTAGGATCACGCGCATCGCCTTGCGGTCGATGCCGGCCTTCGGGATCCACGCCCCGTGGTCGACCACGCCGAACAACATGAATCCGCTTGGCCCGACGTGCGGTTCGACGCGCCCACGGTACTCCTCAAAGCTGCCGGAGGTCGCCGCGATGTCGTTGATGGGGACGGGCCGCTCGCCGATGTCGGCCAGCAGCGCGGCGAGCAGCTCGTCGTAGCTCTTGGCGCTGTCGTAGCGCACCCGCACGCCGTCGAACCGGGTCTCGGTCATCGGACCGCCCCGAAAAGACCAGTTGAATTCGAAGAGTCCATGTCTCAGTGCACCTTTCAGACGCCGGGCCTACAATTTCCCTGTCCGTTGATCCTCACCAATCTTGAGGATCGGAGTCCGGTTCTCCGGTTGAACCCGCTCCCACAGGCCGCCCTTGCCCAGCGCCCGTCCCAGCTGGTCTTCTCTGCGCAACCACTCCTCGGCGGTCCTGATCCGGTTCGGGTGAATCTCGTCGAGCAGATGGTAATCGCGGTCGATGACCCCGTATTTCCACAGGTTCCAGAATCCCGTGAAGTTGTCGCGGATGTTCATGGTGCTCTTGTCGTTCGGGTCGGCGTTGTACCCAGCGGGCGCACCTGCGGCCCTGCTGAGGGGACCGGTTTTCCAGTACGTGTCGAGATCGGTGTCGATGTACCGCGCCGGATGCCCGGTGACCTTCTCGAACGCCGCGGCAAGATCCGCATAGGCGATGTGGCCGATGGCGACTTCGAGGTCCATGCCGTTCGCGCGCTCGGGATGGTCGAACAGCCAACGAACGTAGAATCCGCAATCTTCAAGGGATACATGGGGAACGGCGCCCGCACCGAGCGGAACCCGCCACGTCACGACACCGTCCTCGACGGTGGGCGTCATGGGTGTCCCGGGCGAGATCGCCATCTCGATGTATGGCCCCGTCGTGAAGACCGCCGCCCCCATCCGATCAGCGTTCACCCGGTTCTGGAACAAGATCCATTCGCCGACCCGCCCCTTGCCGTCATAGTGGCCGGTGCGGAATCGGGAATCGTAGCCCGACTTCTTGAGCCCGTAGTCGAGGTTCCCGTAGACGAAGAACTTGACGCCCTCTTCGAGGGCGATCTCGTAACTGCGGATCGCCCAGTAGATTTCGGTCTTCTCGCCGGTGTTGAATCCGTCGATGTTGACGAATGCTGCGTCGCAACCGCGGAAACCTTCGCGCAGGGTGGCCTCGTCGGCGAATGAGCCTTCCAGGACGGACACGTTGTCGAGGGCGAGCAGTTCCTTCGCGCGACGCGAAGCGGGGTCGCGGCTCAGAAATCGAACCGAGTATTTGTTGTCGGCGACCAGGGCACGGATGATGGGCATGCCCTGGGCGCCCGTTCCTCCTACGACGAAGACCTTCGAGACGGAGGACATTACAGCCGCTCGATGATCGTCGCGTTGGCCATACCGCCGCCCTCGCACATCGTCTGCAGCCCATACCGCCCGCCGCGCTGCTCGAGCGCGTTGACCAGTGTGGTCATGATGCGCGCGCCGCTGGCGCCCAGCGGGTGGCCGATCGCGATGGCGCCGCCGTTGACGTTGGTCTTGGCCAGATCGGCGCCGGTGTCGTGCGCCCACGCGAGCACGACGGGAGCAAACGCCTCGTTAACCTCGAACAGGTCGATGTCGGCCAGCGTCAACCCTGCCCGGTGGAGCACCTTTTCGGTCGCCGGGATGACCCCGGTCAGCATGTAGAGCGGGTCGGAGCCCACCACGGTGGTGGTGTGGATGCGGGCCAGCGGCCGCAGGCCGAGCTTCTTCGCAACGTCGCTGGTGGTGATCATGACCGCGGCGCTGCCGTCGGAGAGCGGCGAGGAGTTGCCGGCGGTGATCTCCCAATTGATCTGCGGGAAACGGGCTTTCATCGCCTCGCTGTAGAACGCGGGCCGCAGGCCGGCGAGAGTTTCGACCGTCGTGCCGGGCCGGATGAATTCGTCGGTGGCCAGGCCGGCGATCGGGATCAGCTCGTTGTCGAACAGGCCGTCCTTGGTGGCGCGGGCGGCCTTGTCGTGGCTGCCTGCGGAGAACTCGTCGAGCTGGGTCCGCGAGAAGCCCCACCGCGCGGCGATGAGTTCGGCGCTGATGCCCTGCGGCACCAGGCCGTCGGGGTAGCGCCGGGTCATGTCGTCGCCGAAGGGATTGCTGCCCGGCAGCACCGAGGTGCCCATCGGGACGCGGCCCATGGATTCCACGCCGGCGGCGACGACGATGTCGTAGGCGCCGGAAAGCACGCCCTGGGCGGCGAAGCTGATGGCCTGCTGGCTGCTACCGCACTGCCGGTCGATCGTGACGCCGGGAACCGACTCCGGAAATCCGGCGCCCAGCAACGCGTTTCGGGCGATGTTGACCGCCTGGTCACCGACCTGGGCGACGGCACCCGCGATGACGTCGTCGATCTGCGCGGGGTCCACACCGGTGCGCGCCACCACTTCACGCAGGCTGTGCGCGAGCAGGTCGGCGGGCAGCACATCGTGCAGCGCCCCGCTGGGCTTGCCCTTGCCGATCGGGGTGCGGACGGCTCCGACGATCACGGCGTCGCGGTTCATGGCTCCTCCTTGAGTCCCAGCATCTAGGTATAGATGGCTGTACCCAGGTAAACATCTAGGTACACTAAAAGCAACCCAGCTTGGGAGGTGATTTATGACACTGCTGCAGGGACCACTGGCCGACCGCGATGCCTGGTCGGCCGTGGGCGAGTGCGCGATCGAGAAGACGATGGGGCTGGTGGGCACCAAATCCGCGATGCTCATCATGCGCGAGGCGTACTACGGCACGACGCGCTTCGATGACTTCGCCCGCCGGGTGGGCATCACCAAGGCCGCCACCTCGGCGCGGCTGTCCGAGCTGGTCGAACTGGGGCTGCTGAAGCGTCAGCCGTACCACGAGCCCGGGCAGCGGCGTCGGGAAGAGTATGTGCTCACCGAGGCCGGCATCGACTTCATGCCCGTGGTCTGGGCGATGTTCGAGTGGGGCAGGCGCCATTTGCCGGGGCGCAATCGCCTCCGGCTCACCCATCTCGGCTGTGGCGCCGAGGCAAGCGTCGAAATCCGTTGCTCTGAAGGGCATAAGGTGGCGCCCGACGAACTCGGCATGCGGCTGGCTAAGTCTGGTTGAGCGCTTTCAGCAGCCGCCGGGCCGCGGCCACCCGGCTGGCGGCGGGGCCGGACAGGGTGTCGAGCGCGCATTCCGGGTCGGCCGGCGGCCCCATGTGCCCGCAGCCGCGCGGGCAGTCCTCGATCGCACCGGCCAGATCCGAGAAGGCCATCAGTACGTCGTCGGGCTCGATGTGCGCCAGCCCGAACGAGCGGATCCCCGGGGTGTCGATCACCCAGCCGGAGGTCGCCAGGGGCAGCGCGACCGACTGGGTGGAGGTGTGCCGCCCGCGACCGATGTCGGTGACCTCGCCGACGGCCCGTTCCGCCTCGGGCACAAGGCGATTCACCAACGTGGACTTGCCGACGCCGGAATGCCCCAGCAGCACCGTGATCTTGCCGGCCAGCAGGTCGGCCACCGCGAGCAGCGGATCGTCGCGGCCGGCAACCACCACCGTCAAGTCCAGGTCCACGAAATGCGAGGCGAACGGCTCCGGCGGGGCGAGGTCGGTCTTGGTCAGGCACAGAATCGGCTTCAACCCGCCGGCAAAGGCCGCGATGAGCGTTCGGTCGACCAGGCCGGTGCGCGGCGGCGGGTCGGCCAGCGCCACCACGATCAGCAGCTGGTCGGCGTTGGCGACCACCACGCGTTCGGTCGGATCGGTGTCATCGGCCGTGCGCCGCAACACCGTTCGCCGTTCCCCGCGCCGCACGATGCGTGCCAGCGTGTCCAGCCGCCCGGACAGGTCGCCGACCACGTCGACGTCGTCACCGACGACGATTGGGGTGCGGCCCAGTTCGCGGGCCCGCATCGCCGTGACCCGGCGATCGGGGTCCCCGCCGAGCACGCATCCCCAGCGGCCGCGGTCGACGCTGACCACCATCGCGGCCTCGGCGTCGGCGTGCTCGGGACGGGTCTTGGTGCGCGGTCGCGAGCCCCTACCGGAGCGGACCTTTACGTCGGACTCGTCGTAATCGCCGGGCCTCAAATATCGGACCCCAGCATGTGCGCCCAAAGCTGCGGAAACTCCGGCAGCGTCTTGGACGTCGACCCGATATCGTCCACCTCGACCCCGGCCACCCGCAGGCCGACGATCGCGCCCGCCATCGCCATCCGGTGGTCGGCGTAGGCGCGCCAGACGTCCGCGCGCAGCGGTGTCGCGGTGATCACCAGGCCGTCGGGGGTTTCGGCGCAGTCGCCGCCCAGGCGATTGATCTCGGCGCTCAGAGCGGCGAGCCGATCGGTCTCGTGACCGCGCAGGTGGCCGATGCCAGAGAGGCGGGACACCGATCCCGGCTTGGCCAGCGCGGCCAGCGCCGCCACCGCCGGGGCCAGCTCGCCGACCGCGCGCAGGTCGACATCGAAACCGGGGTAGTCGGCGGACCCCTGTACCTCGAGGAACGAATCCCCCTGGGTGACAACGGCGTTCAGCTTGCCCAACACGGTCAGGATCTGGTCGGCGGGCTGCACGCTGGCCGCGGGCCAGCCGGTGACGCGCACGGTCCCGCCGCTGACCACGGCCGCCGCCAGGAACGGAACGGCGTTCGTCAGGTCGGGTTCCACCTCCCAGTGCCGGGCCGCGACCGGGCCGGGGCGCACCCGCCAGCGGTTGGGCACCGAGTCGTCGACGTCGACCCCGGCCTGCCGCAGCATCACCACGGTCATCGCGATGTGTGGCGCCGACGGCAGCGTCGCGCCGGTGTGCTGCACGGTAAGTCCCTCGGTGAACGACGCCGCACACAGCAGCAGCCCCGACACGAACTGCGACGACGCCGATGCGTCGATGGCCACGGTGCCCCCGGCGACCGATCCGCTGCCGTGCACCCGGAAGGGCAGACCCGCGCCCTCGATCGGCACGCCCAGGCCGCGCAGGGCGTCGAGCAGCGGCGCGATGGGCCGCACCCGGGCCTGCTCGTCCCCGTCGAACTCGACGACCGCCTCGGCCAGCGCCGCCAGCGGCGGGACGAACCGCAGGACCGTACCGGCCAGCCCGCAATCCACACGCGCGTCGGGCCCGGGAGCGATCCGCCCGGCGACCGTCAGCTCGGAACCATCGCCCTCGACGCGCAGGCCCAGAGCGCGCAGCGCACCGATCATCAAATCGGTGTCTCGGCTGCGCAGCGCGCCGCTGATGGTCGGCGTGCCGTGGCCTTGCGCGGCCGCCAGCGCCGCCAGCACCAGCGCCCGATTGGTCTGCGACTTCGAGCCCGGAACGGTCACGGTCGCGTGCACCGGTTTCGGCGCGCTGGGGGCCGTCCACATACTCACCGGTCCATCATGGCGTGTCACCGGCTTCTGCCACCATGGAAGGTATGTGTGGACGGTTCGCGGTCACCACCGATCCGGCGCTGCTGGCCCAGAAGATCAAGGCGATCGACGAGGCCACCGGCGCGGCCGAAAGTGCCGGGGCGCCCAACTACAACGTGGCCCCCACCTCGACCATCGCGACCGTCGTGAGCCGGCACACCGACCCCGACGACCAGCCCACCCGCCGGGTGCGGCTGATGCGCTGGGGCCTGGTGCCCCCGTGGGCCAAAGCCGGTTCCGACGGTGCGCCCGAGACCAAGGGCCCGATGCTGATCAACGCCCGCGCGGACAAGGTGACCACGTCGCCCGCCTTCCGGTCGAGCGCCAAGTCGAAGCGGTGCCTGATCCCGATGGACGGCTACTACGAATGGCGCGTCAACGACGCCGTCGCGGGCAAGAAGTCGCGCAAGACACCGTTCTTCATGTACCGCGAGGATGGCGAGCCGCTGTTCATGGCCGGGCTGTGGTCGGTCTGGAAACCCGCCAAGGACGCTCAGCCGCTGCTGAGTTGCACGATCATCACCACCGACGCGCCCGGCGAGCTGGCCGAGATCCACGACCGGATGCCGCTGGTGGTCCCGGAGCGGGAGTGGGACCGCTGGCTGGACCCGGACGCCCCGGTCGACGAAAAGCTGCTGGCCCACTCGCCCGACGTGCGCGGCATCCGCATGCGCGAGGTGTCGACGCTGGTCAACAACGTCCGCAACAACGGGCCCCAGCTACTCGAGCCGGCCGGCCCGGAGCCCGAGCAGGCGACCCTGCTTTAGTTGCTGAGAACCAGCTTCCAGTTGCCGTTGACGTTGCGATCCGGCACACACCAGAAGTTGTTCCAGTTTCCCGGGGTGCTGGCCTTCACGCCGGGCCCGGCGTCCTGACAGGCCGCCCGCGTCGGGTAGTTGCCCTCGGTTTGAATCGTGTCGGCGTTGCCGGTGCCCACACCGATCGTCATCAGCCCGGAGAAAGCCAGCACACCGGCGGCGACAATCGTCGCGCCGCGGGATCGCTTCGTCGTCATGGCGCGAGCGTAACGCCGCGGACAGCATTCGGCCCGGTTTTCGCCGTGGCGCTGCGCCCGCACGGCTACGCGCGGATCCGGGCGGTGACCGCCCCCGTCAACCGGATCAGGTCCCGCGGTGAAACCCCGACGTCCCAGCCGCGCCGGCCGGCGCTGCAGTACACCCGATCCCAGGCCAGGGCGCCCGCGTCCACGACGGTCGGCAGGGCCTTGCGTTGCCCGAACGGCGACACGGCGCCGACGACGTAGCCGGTGGCGCGTTCGGCGGCGGCGGGCTCGGCCATGCCGGCCCGGGCCACCCCCAGCGCCGCGGCGGCCGCCTTCAGCGAGAGCCGGTCCGGCACCGGCAGTATCGCGACCGCGAGCCCGTCCGGCACCGCGACGACCAGGGTCTTGTAGATCTGCTCGGGCGCGATGCCGCGCTCCGTCAGCGCGTGCACCGCTTCGACGCCGAACGAGCGTTCCCGCCGATCGTGGTCGAAAGTGATGACCTCATGCGGCACACCGGCTTTCGTCAATGCGGCCAGCGCGGGCGTGGCGGCGCGAGCCACCGGCTTCTTCAATGGTCGTGACCCGCGGCGCCCGGTTCCGCCGGGCTTGCGATCACGACTAAGGACCCGAGTACCCCGGCGGGTTGACGCCGTCCACCCAGAAGTCGACGCCGAGCTGCCCGCCCGGCACGCAGTTGTAGACCGACAGGTCGGTGACGCCGGACTCCACCAGCACGTCCTCGCACAGCAGGGTGTTGCCGGTGTATTCGCGGGCGGGCTTGTTGAGGATGACGTAGGCCGCGTCGGAGTACACCTCGGGCTTGCGGGCGCGTCCCATCGCCTCGTCACCGCCGAGCAGGTTCTGCACCGCGGCGGTGGCCACCAGCGTGCGGGGCCACAACGTGTTGGACGCGATGCCCGCCTCGCGCATCTCCTCGGCGATTCCCAAGGCGCACAGCGTCATGCCGAACTTGGCCATCATGTACGCGGTCGGCTTCAGCCACTCCTTGCCGAGCAACACGGGCGGCGACAGCGTCAGGATGTGCGGGTTCTGGGCGGCCTTCAGGTGCGGGATGCAGGCCTGCGACACGGCGTAGGTGCCCCGCACCTGGATCCCGTTCATCAGGTCGAACCGCTTCATCGGCACCTCGGTGATGGACCCCAGGTTGATGGCCGACGCGTTGTTGACGCAGATGTCGATGCCGCCGAATTGCTCGACGGTCTTGGCCACCGCCGACTCGACGGACTCCGGGTCGCGGACGTCCCCGACGATCGGCAGGGCCGCACCGCCCGCCTCCTCGAGCTCCTTGGCGGCGGTGTACACCGTGCCCGGCAGCTTGGGGTGCGGCTCGGCGGTCTTGGCGATCAGGGCGATGTTGGCACCGTCTTCTGCGGCGCGTTTGGCGATCGCCAGGCCGATACCGCGGCTGGCGCCGGAGATGAACATGGTCTTGCCGTTGAGGGACATGGCGTCACATTAACGTCCTGCCGCCATGGGCCCGATGGGGCCCGGAAATAGCACGTCCGTTAACGCTGTTAAACGAGGCGGTCTCTGATGTTATGTGGGCGCACCCGGGCAGACACTGTCGGTGGCAGCCTCTAGATTGGGAGGAGCGGTTTGGTGTCAGCGGCGACGAGCCTGTTGGACAGTCCAACGGGTGCCGAGCAGTTGGCTTGCTTTCTCGCAAGCCCGGTGGCGCTTTCAGTGCTGTCCGGCGACACCGCAGCAGAAGGGACCGGGGTTATCGACATGGCCGACACAGACGGCGCAACAGCACAGGAGATTCCCGATCCCGCCCCGCCGGAGACGGACGCCGAGCTGATGGCGCGCTTCGAGCGCGACGCGATTCCGCTGCTCGACCAGCTCTACGGCGGCGCGCTGCGCATGACGCGCAATCCCGCCGACGCCGAAGACCTGCTGCAAGAGACGATGGTGAAGGCCTACGCGGGGTTCCGCTCGTTCCGGGCCGGCACCAACCTCAAGGCCTGGCTGTACCGGATCCTGACCAACACCTACATCAACAGCTACCGCAAGAGGCAGCGCCAGCCGGCCGAATACCCGACCGAGGAGATCACCGACTGGCAGTTGGCGTCCAACGCCGAGCACTCGTCCACCGGGCTGCGGTCGGCCGAGGTCGAGGCGCTCGAGGCACTGCCCGACAACGAGATCAAGGAAGCGCTGCAGGCGCTGCCGGAAGAATTCCGGATGGCCGTCTACTACGCCGATGTCGAGGGTTTTCCGTACAAGGAAATCGCCGAGATCATGGACACGCCCATCGGGACGGTAATGTCACGGCTGCATCGCGGCCGACGTCAATTGCGTGGGCTGTTGGCTGACGTGGCCAAGGAGCGTGGCTTCAACCGCGGCCACCAGGCGCACGAGGAGGTGTCGTCATGAGTGAGTTCTCCAGCTCCGGCGACACGTGCCCCAACGACGACGCCCACGGCGCGGTCGGCTGTGCCGAGGTGATCCGCCAGGTTTGGCTCCTGCTCGACGGTGAATGCACCCCGGAGTCCCGGGACCAGCTGCGCCGCCACCTCGAGGCGTGCCCCGGCTGCTTCAAGCATTACGGCCTCGAGGAGCGGATCAAGGCGTTGATCGCCACCAAATGCAGAGGCGAGAAGGCCCCCGAGGGCCTGCGTGAGCGGCTACGGCTGGAGATCCGTCGGACCACCATCATCCGCGAGACGCGGTAGCGATCCTCAGGCGTTGGGCCGCTTGCCGTGGTTGGCTTTGCTGTGCTTGCGGTCGCGCTTCTTACGGCCACGCTTGGCCATGGGTCGAACCTCCGTTGAATTTGGTCGTTGATCCGGGCGCCCGGCGCCCGTCAGCCTGCCGCACAGTCTCTCACGAAAGACCCGCGCGGCCACAACGCCCCGTGCGCCGCGGTCCCGACCCCTCCTATGGTTCGATGTACGTGAGCCTGACGAAAGCTTGATGGACCAGCAGCCAGCCTGCGCGAAGGCCGAAATGAGTGGGGTGAAGATGGCCGAGGATGTGCGCGCCGAGATCGTGGCCAGCGTGCTCGAAGTCGTAGTGAACGAGGGTGACCAGATCGGCAAAGGCGACATCGTGGTGCTGCTGGAGTCGATGAAGATGGAGATTCCCGTCTTGGCTGAGGTCGACGGCACCATCAGCAAGGTGAGCGTCGCGGTGGGCGATGTCATCCAGGCGGGCGACCTGATTGCTGTGATCAGCTAGCCCGCGGAAAACTTTGGACCGTTCTATCTGCTGCCGGGGAATGGCCCGGGGAGTGAGTGATGTCGACTCTCGGTGATCTGCTTGCCGAACACACCGTGCTGCCGGGCAATGCGGTGGACCACCTGCACGCGGTCGTGGGGGAGTGGCAGCTGCTGGCGGACCTGTCGTTCGCCGACTATCTGATGTGGGTTCGCCGCGACGACGGCATGTTGGTGTGTGTGGCGCAGTGCCGGCCGAACACCGCGCCCACGGTCCTCGTCACCGACTCGGTGGGCAGTGTCGTCGCCGCCGACCAGCTGGCGCTCGTCGCCGAGACCTTCAACTCCGGCATCGCCCAGCGGGATGGCGATGCGGGCCAACAGGATTCGTGGCTGCCCGGCCCGCACGTCGAGGCGACCCCGGTGCGGTACGGCGGCCGGGTGGTGGCCGTGCTCACCCGGCATCAGACCGCCGTCGCGGCCGACCGCACGTCCGGCCAGCTGGAGACGGCATACCGGGAATGCGCCGGCGATCTGGTCCACATGCTCGCCGACGGCACCTTCCCCGACGTGGGCGACGTGGTCATGTCCCGCTCCACCCCGCGGGCGGGCGATGGCTTCATCCGGTTGGACGTCAACGGCGTCGTCGCCTATGCCAGCCCCAACGCGGTGTCGGCCTACCACCGGATGGGCCTGACGTCCGAGCTGGAGGGCCGCAACCTGGTCAAGGTGACCCGGCCGCTGATCTCGGACCCGTTCGAGGCGCAGGAGCTGGCCGAGCACGTCCTGGACCTGCTGGCCGGCGGCAAGAGCATGCGCATGGAGGTCGACGCCGGCGGCGCCACGGTACTGCTGCGGACGCTCCCGTTGGTGGTCGACGGCGCGAGCGCCGGTGCCGCCGTGCTGATCCGGGATGTCACCGAGGTGAAGCGCCGCGACCGGGCCCTGATCTCCAAGGACGCCACCATCCGCGAGATCCACCACCGGGTGAAGAACAACCTGCAGACGGTGGCGGCGCTGCTGCGTCTGCAGGCCCGCCGGACGGTCAACGCCGAAGGGCGCGAAGCCCTGATCGAGTCGGTGCGCCGGGTCTCGTCGATCGCGTTGGTGCACGACGCGCTGTCGATGTCCGTCGACGAACAGGTCAACCTCGACGAGGTCATCGACCGGATTCTGCCGATCATGAACGACGTGGCGTCGGTGGACCGGCCGATCCGGATCAACCGGGTCGGCGACCTCGGCGTGCTGGACTCCGACCGGGCGACGGCCCTGATCATGGTGATCACCGAACTGGTTCAGAACGCGATCGAGCACGCGTTCGATCCTGCGGTCGAAGAGGGATCGGTGACCATCCGCGCCGAGCGTTCGGCGCGCTGGCTCGACGTCGTTGTCCACGACGACGGCCGCGGGTTGCCGGAAGGCTTCAACCTGGAGACGTCCGACAGCCTCGGCCTGCAGATCGTGCGGACGCTGGTGTCGGCGGAACTCGACGGCACGCTGGGCATGCGCCAAGCCCCGGCTCGCGGCACCGATGTGGTGTTGCGGGTGCCGATCGGGCGGCGGGCCCGACTGGCCATCTAGGCGTTGTGCGCCTTACACAACAGTGCGGCCCCGACTCTCGTCGAGGCCGCACTGTTTGCTCTGACTGAGTCAGACTCCGCTACGGGCCTTCGTCCGGGCATTGCGACGCTTGAGTGCGCGCCGCTCGTCTTCGCTCATGCCGCCCCAGACGCCCGAGTCCTGGCCGGTGTTCAGGGCCCACGACAGGCAATCCGTGGTCACCGGGCACCGATTGCAGACCAGTTTCGCGTCAGCGATCTGCGCGAGCGCCGGGCCGCTGTTCCCTACCGGGAAGAACAGCTCCGGGTCCTCGTCGCGACAGACCGCCTTGTGGCGCCAATCCATACGTCCTACTCCTCACTGAGTGCGCAGCAAGGCGCACGGCCAATTTTCTTCGGCTGTTAACGCGTGCACAAGAAAAGGGTCCGTACCCCTATCTAAATTCCTGCATGCAACCTTTTGATCGTTTCACAGGCCCAACAGATGTCAATAGCCCCGAGTTCGCTCGTGGGCTATCTCACTTCGATCGATCCGTAGTCGAGCCATTACTCCGTTGTACTACACTCACCGGCCACTCACGAGGAAAAACTTCGTCGCGTGGCCCGCGGACGCTTCGTATGCGCAGCTCAGAACGTGTTTTTCTGGGGAGGTGCTACCACCGCCAGCGCGTCGGGTACCGCTTTGAACGTCATGCTTTCGCGCACGCCGAGGTAATCCCCGTCGAACTGGCAGGCGACCGGGCCGCCGGTCGAGGTGACGCGCAAGCAGGGCACGTCGTCCTCGGTGACGAGGTGGTCGAAGTCGAACTTGGGCCGCTTGGCGAACATCTGCCGCACGATGCGAAGGGTGGGGATCGTTTTCATGCTCTTGGGTGCGAACACGCCCAGCCCGGACTCGAAGCTGCAGCCGGGATTGGTCCACACTGGCCGCTCGTTGGCGAACGTCCACGGGCTGGAGTTGGACACGAACGCGAAACTCACCCCCGTAATGGGTTCGCGACCGGGCAGTTCAAGGGTGAGCATCGGTTCGCGGCGCGTGTAGCCCCACACGGCGGGCACCGCCGCGCGAATGTAGCGCCAGGCCGTCACCTTGCCGCCCTTGTCGCGTTCGGCCTCGACCGCGGCCACCACCTCGGCGTCGACCCCCATGCCGGTGTTGAACACGGCCCACCGCTCACCGCAGTCGATCAGGCCGATCCGGCGCCAGGTGTGGTGGTGGCGATAGTCGTCGAGGAGCTGGATGAGCTGGTTGGTGGCGGCCACCGGGTCCCGCGAGATCCCCAGCGACCGCGCCAGCACATTCGCCGAACCGCCGGGAACCACCGCGACCGCCGGCATCGGGCCGGTGTCCCCCGAAACCGCGCCGGGACGCCCGAGCAGGCCGTTGACCACCCCGCTCACCGTGCCGTCACCGCCGTGCACCACGACCAGGTCGACGCCGTCCGCGACCGCCTTCTCGGCGAGTTCGGTGCCGTGACCGCGGTGGCTGGTGTGTTCGACGGTGAGCTGCAGGCGGCTCTTGAGCGCGTTCGCCAGCAGGTCGCGACCGGCCGGGGTGGTGGTGGTGGCTGTGGGGTTCACGATCAGCACGGCGCGCATGAAGCACGAGCTTATGCGGGCCGGTTAAGGCCACGCTGTGGGGAACTCCTCGCCGGCCGGGGTGACTACGCTGACGCGGGTGACAGCTTTCCGCCGCAACCCAGGGGCCGCTCCAGCCGCCGTGCGCGGCGCTGGGCTCCTCGTGGTGGTGCAAGGGCTGGCCGCGCTGGTGGTGGCGGCGGTGCTGGTGGTGCGCGGCGTCGCGGGCGCCGACCAGCGCGTGGTCAACGGGTTGGGCACGGCGGTGTTTTTCGTTCTGGTCGGGGCGGTGGTGCTGGCCGCCGGACGGGCGCTGATCCTCGGCAAGCGCTGGGGGCGCGGGCTGGCCGTGATCACCCAGCTGCTGCTGGTGCCGGTGGCGTGGTACCTGACGGTGGACTCGCACCGGCCCGGCTTCGGGATTCCCGCCGGCATTGTGGCGCTGAGCGTGTTGGGCCTGCTGTTCAGCCCCGCGGGCGTGCGGTGGGCCGCCGGCGATCAGCGCGATTCCGCCAGCTCGGCCAACCGGGGGCCGGACAGCCGATAGGTGGTCCACTCGCGCTGGGGTTCGCCGCCGACGCCGTCGTACAGCGTGAGGGCGCCGGCGTTCCAGTTCAGCACGGCCCAGGACAACCGCGTGTAGCCGTGGTCGAGGCATTCGGCCGCCAGCGTGGCCAGCAGCGCGCGGGCCAGGCCGCGGCGGCGAAATCCCGGCCGCACGAACAGGTCTTCGAGGTAGATGCCCGCCACGCCGTCCCAGGTGGAGAAGTTGAGAAACCACAGCGCCATCGCGGCGATCTCGCCCTCGACTTCCGCGACGTGCCCGTACACCGTCGGGGCTGCTCCGAAAAGTGCTGCCGCAATTTGCTTTTCGGTGACCGTGCATTGCTCGGCGGCGTGTTCGAATTCCGCCAGTTCGTGGATCATTCCGGTGATTGCGGCGGCGTCTTCCGGCGCGGCGCGGCGAATGGTCATTGCTCGACGTCCAATGCGTTGAGAATCGTCGCGAATTTCGTTGTTGTTTCCGCGAGTTCTTCGTCGGGGTCGGATTCGGCGACGATGCCGCCACCGGATCGTGCGAGCGCGGTGCGGCGGTCCGCCGACAGCTGCGCGCAGCGGATCGCCACCACCCAGCGGCCGTCGCCCCGGGCGTCGCACCAGCCGACCGCCCCCGCGTAGAACCCGCGGTCGCCTTCCAACTCGGCGATGAGCTCGACCGCGGCCTTGGTCGGCACCCCGCCGACCGCCGGGGTGGGATGCAGCGCCAGGGCCAAATCGATTGCGGTGGTGGACGTATCGCGAAGCCGGGCGCTGATCGGTGTGCACAGGTGCCACACCGCCGCGGTGCGGCTCAACTCGGGCTCGGCGGCGATCGTCAACTCGTCGCACAGCGGCTCGAGGGCGGCCCGGATGGTTTCGATGACCAACTGGTGCTCGTGCCGATCCTTGGCCGAACCGGCCAGCGCGGCGCCGTTGGCGGCGTCGACGTCCGGGTCGGCGGCGCGGGGCGCCGAGCCGGCGAACGGCCGGCACGTGACTCGATCTCCGTTGCGCGCCACCAGAAGCTCCGGGCTGGCGCCCACCAGCGCCACACCCGCGTAGTCATCGCCTGCGGCGGTCAGGTCGACCAGATAGCCGTAGGCGGCCGGGTCGGCGGCGATGAGCCGGCGCAGGATGACGCGGGCGTCCAGGGGGGCGTCGGCGACCAGCCGCAGCGCGCGGGACAGCACCACCTTGCTCAGCAGGCTGTCGGGGGCGGTGAGCTGATCGCGGGCCCGGCTGATGCGGCGGCGGTAGTCGGCCGGCGATGGGTCGGCGGCGGCGATACGCACCGGCGGCAGCGGGCCGGTCGGCCAGTCGGGCGGGCCGTAGGTGCGTCGCACCGCGTCGGGCGTCAGCAGCGCTGCGGGCCGGTTCACGTCGAAGGGCAACGCGCCCAACACTATTGGGGCTGAGCCCGATCGCAGCGCGTCCTGCGCCGCCGCGACGTCGCGGTAGCGCTCCCGCACACCCTCGGCGACCAGGGTCTGCTTCGGTCCGCACAGCGCGAACGGCGATTGGGCGCTCACCCGGGTTTGATCGCCTGCGGCTGGGCGGTCAATCCGAGCGCGGCCAACTGTCGCACGCCATGCTCGAAACCGCACACCGCGATGGAGCCGGCCAGCATCCAGAAGCGGCTGCCCTCGACGAGCGGCAGCTCCACCCAGCGGGTGATGACCGAACGGGAGAAGTGGCTGTGCCCCACGAACACCACGTCGCGCGAGCTCATGTGCTCCAGCGCGAACGCGACCGCCCGATCGGCGCGGTCGCTGACCTGCTGCACGCTTTCGCCACCGGGACAGCCGTGCGTCCAGACCAGCCAATCGGGCACCTTTTCGTGGATCTGCGGCGTCGTCAACCCCTCGTAAGAGCCGTAATCCCATTCGGCGAGCAGGGGAGAGACCTCGTCCACGGCGAGGCCGGCCAGCTTCGCTGTGGTCAGGGCGCGGATGCGCGGGCTGCTGATCACCAACGGGTCGGTGAGGTTCAGTTCTCGCAGGACGCGGCCGGCCAGCTCGGCCTGGACGCGGCCGGTGTCGGTCAGTTCGAGGTCGGTCCGGCCCGTGTGCTGGCCGGATTTCGACCACTCGGTCTCGCCGTGGCGGAGCAGGACCAGTCGATGATTGTGCAAGCCCATATCGACCGATTCTGCCGGACGACATGCCGGGCACGTCGGCCGCAGCGCGTGGCGAGCGAACGTGCCAGGATGGGCACTGTTGACCGCATGGCAACGATGCAGAGGGGAGAGCCGCGCCTATGGCTGCTAAGACCCGGGTACTGGCAGTGGCCAACCAGAAGGGCGGGGTAGCCAAGACGACGACGGTCGCCTCGCTGGGCGCAGCGATGGTGGACGAGGGACGCCGGGTGCTCCTGGTCGACCTCGATCCGCAGGGCTGCCTGACCTTCTCGCTCGGTCAGGATCCCGACAAACTCCCGGTGTCGGTGCACGAGGTGCTTCTCGGCGAGGTCGAGCCGAATGCCGCGCTGGTCACCACCATGGAGGGGATGACCCTGCTGCCGGCCAACATCGACCTGGCGGGAGCCGAGGCGATGCTGTTGATGCGCGCCGGCCGCGAATACGCGCTCAAACGCGCGCTGGCCAAGCTCTCCGACGACTTCGACGTGGTCATCATCGACTGCCCACCGTCGCTGGGTGTGCTCACCCTCAACGGGCTGACCGCCGCCGACGAGGTGATCGTGCCGCTGCAGTGCGAGACGCTCGCGCACCGGGGAGTCGGCCAATTCCTGCGCACGGTCGCCGATGTCCAGCAGATCACCAACCCGGAGCTGCGGCTCCTCGGCGCGTTGCCGACGCTGTACGACTCGCGGACCACCCACACCCGGGACGTGTTGGTGGACGTCGCCGACCGCTACAACCTGCCGGTGCTGGCCCCGCCGATACCGCGCACAGTGCGTTTCGCCGAGGCCAGTGCCTCGGGGTCGTCGGTGATGGCCGGGCGCAAGAACAAGGGCGCGTCGGCTTACACCGACCTGGCGAAGGCGTTGCTCAAGCACTGGAAGACCGGCAAGCCGCTGCCGACGTTCGCCGTCGAGGTGTAGCGGCTTTGATTGCGCGCCTAGGGCTTTGAGCGCCTACGGCGCGGCACGCCGGCGTGTCGCCGCCCTGTACGCATGCGCAACGCCTTGAGCGCGCACGGCAGGCGGCGTCAGCCCAGGGCCGTCACGGTGTCGCCCCGCTGCTCGAACACCTGGGACCCCGCGACGGCCGGGACCACCGCCCGTCCGGGTGTGCTCGGCGCCCGGTTCACCGGGATGTAGCGCTCGTTGGCGCCGCTGACCGGGTCGTAGACTCCGATCGCGCCGGTGACCGGCACCAGCAGACGGCCCGCCATCATCGCGCCCGGGCCCAACGGTGCCGTCGTGGAGCCCGCGGCGATGGTGTAGCGCAGCGACAGGTTGCCCGTCTCGAAGACCATGACGGAATCGCCGGTCCACCAGGTGATCAGGCTGCCCGCGTGCGACACGGCACCGGGGCTCGTCGGCGGCTTGGGCAGCAGTGTGCTCGACACGGTGGTGCCGGTCTCGTCGATCACATCCACCCGGGGCTGCGGGGACGGCAGGTACACCGCTGTGTTGTTCTCCCAGACGGCCAGCACCCGGGCGCCCGAATCCGCCGTGATCCCGGGTTCGGCCACGATGCGCTGCTGGGGTTCGTCGTCGTCCTTGCCTGGCCGCAGCAGCACGAGCCGCAGGTCGGCCTGGTTGGCGCAGCCCTCCAGCACTGACACCGCCGACGAGCTGGCCGCCGCCGAGACCAGCTTGCAGCCGGAGTGCGGCCCGCGTGCCGAGGGCTTGACGCGGGCGTCCGTCTCGCCGTACGCGACCATCCGGACCATGTCGGAGCGCCACAGCTCGAGCCGGGTGCCGCCGGCCGCCAACACGGTCGTGCCGTCGGACGACAGCTGCACGTGCGGGTCGGCGTAGCCGCTGCGGGCAGGCCCGCGGCGACCGGTGGACCCGTCAAGCGTGCTCGCCTGCCCGCACCCGCGGTCGTCCCGGTAGACGGCGACGGCGTAGTGGTAAACCCAGGAGACCCCGCACAGGTCGGCGTCGCGCTGGTAGCTCCACCGGGACTGGCCCGACGCGGGGTCGCGGCCGTCGACCCGGCGGCCGTCGCCGGTGACGACCGTCCCGCCGACGGCCACGGGTGCGGTGGTGGCCGGACTGGATGCGGTCCACAGCTCCTTGAGCGCGGCCGGGACCTGTCGGGCCGGGGTCGGGTTGGGCGCCGCAACGGCGGCCGGCCGGCTGATGGTGGCCCGGGCGTCGCTGGTCCACCAGATCAGTGAGGCGACGGCGACTACCGCGACCGCTATCGCAGCGGCGGCCAAGACGTCGCCCTTGGTCCGGCGTTCGGGTCTGACCATCCGCGGGCGGGCGACTCAGCTGGCGTTTGCGCCGGCTTCGGCGGGCTTGCGGCGCCGACGGCGGCGGCGGCTGGTCCCGCCGTTACCGGGGGCTTCCGCGGCGGCTTCGCCGCCGGCGGCGCCGGCCCCGGCATTCCCGCCCGAATGTGCGGAGGTGGGTTGGCCGCCGCGGGTCCGCCGCCGCGGCGCGCCGGAGCGGGCACGCCCGGACCGGTCCGCCTTCTGGCCGTCGCGCTCGCTGGTGCGGCGCTGGCCCTGCGGCTTCTTCGGCGAGCCGATGGCGCTGCCCGCTTCGGCCGGGATGCCCATCTCTTCGTAGAGGTGCGGCGAGTTCGAGTAGGTCTCGGCGGGTTCGGGGGTCTCCAGGCCCAGCGCCTTGTCGATCATCGACCAGCGGGGCAGCTCGTCCCAGTCCACCAGGGTGACGGCGATGCCGGTCTTGCCGGCGCGGCCGGTGCGGCCGATGCGGTGCACGTAGGCCTGTTCGTCCTCGGGGATCTGGTAGTTGATGACGTGGGTGATGTCGTCGATGTCGATGCCGCGGGCGGCCACGTCCGTGGCGACCAGGACGTCGATGTCGCCGCTGCGGAAGGCCTTGAGCGCCTTCTCGCGGGCGATCTGACCGAGGTCGCCGTGCACGGCGCCGACCTTGAAGCCGCGCTCGGCCAGTTCGTCGGCGACCTTCTGGGCGGTGCGCTTGGTGCGGGTGAAGATCATCGTCGCGCCGCGGCCCTCGGCCTGCAGTATGCGGCTGACCATCTCGACCTTGTCCAGCGCGTGGGCGCGGTAGACGAACTGCTCGGTGGTGTCGTGCGTGGCGGCCGAGTGCGGCGCCTCCGCCCGGATGTGGGTGGGCTGGTTCATGAAGGTGCGGGCCAGCGTGATGATCGGGCCCGGCATGGTCGCCGAGAACAGCATGGATTGCCGGTCCTCGGGGATCTGACGCAGGATGCGCTCGATGTCGGGCAAAAAGCCCAGGTCGAGCATCTCGTCGGCCTCATCGAGGACGAGCATGGACAGCCCGCCGAGCTGCAGGTGGCCCTGCTGGGCCAGGTCGAGCAGGCGGCCGGGGGTGCCGACCACGACGTCGGCGCCGGCCTGCAGCGCCTCGAGTTGCGGCTCGTAGGCCCGCCCGCCGTAGATCGAGACGACGGACAGCCGCCGGCCCTCGTCGGCGGTGAGGTACTTGGCCGCGGCGGCCAGGTCCTCGGTGACCTGAAGGCACAGCTCACGGGTCGGGACCACGACCAGGGCCCGGGGTGTGCCGTTGAGCTCCCGCACGCCGACTCCGGACGTGATGCGGTTCAGCAGCGGCACGCCGAAGGCGAGGGTCTTGCCCATACCGGTGCGGGCCTGGCCGATCACGTCGTCGCCGGCGAGCGCCAGCGGCATGGTCAGTTCTTGGATCGCAAAGGGGCGTTCGATGCCCTTTTCGGCGAGGGCGCGGACGATTTCGTCGCGAACGCCGAGCTGGGCAAAGGTCAATTCAGTTGTGCTGGTGAGTTCGCTCATGCGTGGGTAGTAAGCCTTTCGGTGACGTATCGGTTTGTGTCGGTGTTTCTCTGTCGCGGTCACGCGCGCACGAGTTCCGACTCCGAATACGTCGCCGAGTCGCGGGCCCCTGCCCAATCTGGGCCGGCCAGCTGTGCACGCACATTTCGCCGATAGCGGCTTGGGAAAAGAAATACAACCGCTACCTACATACATGATAGCTGGTCGACAGCTGGCGCCCCGTTAGCGCCGGGTCCGCCGACTACAGTGTTGCCATGACCCGGCCCTCTTGCCAGCCTTCCGAAGCCGAACTGGAAGCCGACCAGGTGGACGATTCGCCCGCCCCGCGTCTGTCGGCCGACCACCCGGGCGTCAACGAGTTGTTCGCGGTCTTGGCATACGGCGAGATCGCCGCGTTCTATCGGCTCACCGACGAGGCGCGGATGGCCCCGGACCTGCGCGGACGGATTTCCATGGCCAGCATGGCCGCCGCCGAGATGCAGCACTACGAGCTGCTGCGCGACGCCCTGGAAAGCCGGGGCGTCGACGTGGTGAAGTCGATGTCGAAGTACGTCTCGGCGCTGGAGAACTACCACCGGCTGACGATGCCCAGCACGTGGCTGGAAGCCCTGGTGAAAACCTATGTCGGCGACGCCCTGGCCGCCGACCTGTACCTGGAGATCGCCGACGGGCTACCCGACGAGATCGCCGACGTGGTGCGGGCGGCGCTGTCCGAGACGGGACATTCGCAGTTCGTCGTCGCCGAGGTGCGCGCCGCCGTGACCTCCAGCGGCAAGCAGCGCAGCCGGCTGGCGCTGTGGTCGCGCCGCCTGTTCGGCGAGGCGATCACGCAGGCTCAGTACTTGCTGGCCGACCACGACGAGCTGGTCGACCTGGTGATGTCGGGCGCCGGTGGCCTGGGCCAGCTCAACGCGTTCTTCGACCGGTTGCAGCACACCCACGACCGGCGGATGCACGAACTGGGTCTGAGCTGACGTTCAGCCGTGATCGCAAGCGCGGCGCAGCCGGGCGCAGCGGGTCACGGCCATCGGACCCAGCCGTGATCGCAAGCGCGGCGCAGCCGGGCGCTGGGGGGCACCACCGCGGAGCTGGGGGACGGGTCACTCAGCGCGCGCAGGTCGCCAGGCTCGCGTTGGTGGTCGACGCGGCCACCAGCTGACCGGCGGCGTTGACGATCGAGCAGTTGAGCCGGCCGTAGAAGCTGGTCGCGACGACCGACGGGTTCTGGACGCTCGGACTCAAGATCACCGCCTTGGTCCACGGCAGCGAGACGTTGAACTCGGTCTGGGAGTAGCCGCTCCCGTCGGTGTAGACGATGTTCACCAGGTCCAGCAGTTGCTTGCTGCCGGTCACGCTGTAGACGACGGTGCGCGGGTTCAGCGCGGCCGGCGGGGGCGTCAGCGTCAGGGGCGGAGCGGCGGTGGGCGTTCCCGTCGGCGCCAGGCTCGGCGACGCGCTGGGCGTGGTGACGGTGGTGACCGTTTCGGGCGGCAACGGCGTCCCTGGGGGGCGGGGCTGGGCGCTGGGCGGGACGGAGCTTCTCGTCGTCGCCGGCGCGGACGTCACCGGTTGCGGAGCCGGTGCCACGGTGGCCTTCGTCGAGGCGCTGTCGCCGCTGTTGATGATGACGGCGGTCGCGATCGCGCCGACGGCCACCACGGCGCCGAGGATCGCCGTGACCGGACGCCAGCGAAGCTCGGCGGGCCAGCCGGTCCAGGTGTAGTCGCCCTCGGGGTAGGCGTCGGCTCCGTAGAGCTCATCGGTCTGGTCTTCGGGGTAGTCCCGGACCTCGTCGAGATCGGCCAGTGTGGTACCCATGGGGCCGAAGGTAGCCATGTGAAAGCACGAACCGGGCTGCGGACCCGGGTCTGGGCCCAGTCGCAAGCTAATCGTTATCTGCTCGCGACCGATGTTTCGCTGAGCGCGAACCGCATGCCGGGGGCTGTCGCCGCACCGGGCCCGCCGCGTCAACTAGCCTGCAGCTGACAAGCCTGTCGACTTCAATACCTACGGAAGGGGTGACCGTGGAGGTCAAGATCGGTATTACGGACAGTCCGCGTGAGCTGGTCCTCGCCAGTGCGCAGACGCCGGCCGAAGTCGAAGAGCTGGTCAGCGCCGCGCTGGGTGAGGGACCGGGCCTGCTGAGGCTGAACGACGAGCGGGGGCGTCGCTTCCTCGTGCACACCAGCAAGATCGCCTACGTCGAGATCGGCCCCGCCGACGCGCGCCGGGTCGGCTTCGGCATCGGCGCCGAAGTCGGAAAGCTCACCGGCAAGGGCGCTAAAGGCGAGTAAGCGGCACGTGTGACAGCCCGCCCCAGGCGAACGCGACGGTGCCCTCGACGGCGTCCGCCTTCGAGATCGGGCGGTCGGAGTCGAGCCAGTAGCGGGCGCAGTCGACGCTGATGCCCACCAATCCCACCGCGATCATGCGGGCGCGGTGCGGGTCGAGCCCCGAGTCCTCGCTGATCAAGGCGAACACCGCGTCGATGCACGATTCGGTGGCGACGCGCACCTGCGCGGCCACCTCGGGTTCGGTGACGTAGTCGTTCTCGAAGATCAGCCGGTAACCCTGGCTGTCGTGCTCGATGAAGTCGAAGAACGCCTGCACCGCAGCGTGCAGTCGCCGGCGGTTGTCGGTGGTGGTGTTCAGTGCCTGCTGCACGCCCGAGACGAGGTTTTCCACATGCCGGGCGAGCACGGCCAGATAGAGCTCGAGTTTGCTCGAAAAGTGTTGATACAGAACCGGTTTGCTAACCCCGGCCCGGTCGGCGATCTCGTCCATGCCGGCCGCGTGGTAGCCGCGATCGACAAAGACGTCGCTGGCGACGATGAGCAACTGACCGCGACGCTCATCGCGGGGCAACCGGTTGCCGCGCCGGCTCGAAGCCGCGATGCCGTCCCCGGGCCGACTGCGGTCGGTCGATTTGACGGCACGCCGCGCCCCGGCCTTGGCGAGTTCGCTCATCGAGTCCTCATCTGATGTGTCGGCAACCGGCCGCCGGCACCACTGGCCGGCCGCGCTCGGCTCGTTGCGAGAGACATTACTACCCGCGTCGTCCCGGTGACCGTCGTCGCCGCCGTCGTGGCTGGCAGATTGTGGTGTCGGGCGGAGCATTCGGGCGCGCCAAGAACGGCCTCGCTGCCGACTGTGTAATCCTGGGGCAATGACGTCCCAGCGGCCTTCGCGCGGCACCGGTCGCGTCCCGGTGCTGCGGGACGAGTGGCGCGAACCGCTACGGGCGCTGCGTGACCCGATCGCCCGCGACGGCGGACGGAGCAGGGCCGACCGGGAGCGGCCGCGCCAGTGGCGCAAACAGACATGGCTGGGACGGTTCGTATCCACCTACGGCTGGCGCGCATACGCGCTGCCGGTGTTGGCGGTGCTCACCGCGGTGGTCATCTATCAGACGGTGACGGGCACCAGCGCGGTGAAGCCGACGGCGAACCAGCCCATCCAGAGTCCGCAAGCGATGGACGCCGTGGGCACCTCGATCATCGACGCGCCACCGCGCGGGCTGGCGGCGTTCGACGCCAACCTGCCGGCGGGGACGCTGCCGGACGGCGGCCCGTTCACCGAGGCGGGCGAGAAGACCTGGCACGTGGTGCCCGGCACGACGCCGCAGATCGGTCAGGGCACCGTACGGGTGTTTCACTACACCGTCGAGGTGGAGGATGGTATCGACCCCACGATGATCGGCGGCGACGAGGCGTTCGCGCAGATGGTCGACCAGACGCTGGCCAACCCCAAGGGCTGGACGCACAACCCGCAGTTCGCGTTCGTCAGGATCGACGGAACCAATGGGGGCAAGCCCGACTTCCGCATCTCCCTGGTGTCGCCGGTGACGGTCCGCGAGGGGTGCGGCTACGAGTTCCGGCTCGAGACCTCCTGCTACAACCCGTCGTTCGGCAAGGACCGGCAGTCGCGGGTCTTCATCAACGAGGCGCGCTGGGTGCGCGGGGCGGTCCCGTTCGAGGGGGACATCGGCTCCTATCGCCAGTACGTGATCAACCACGAGGTCGGCCACGCCATCGGGTACGTGCGTCACGAGCCGTGTGAGCAGCAGGGCGCTTTGGCGCCGGTGATGATGCAGCAGACCTTCTCCACGTCGAACAACGATGCCGCCCAATTCGACCCGGATTTCGTCAAGGCCGACGGGAAGACCTGCCGATTCAATCCGTGGCCGTTCCCGATCGCTTAGCCGGCCCCTAGCCGCGAAGCGTCACGCCGGCGTGACGGTCGGCGTTCGGAGTCACGCCAACGTGACGCTCGGCAGGTTGAATTCATTGCCGTCCACTTCGGCGGCTGCTGTGATGGTGGTGGACAACCGCAACGCGAGACCGAGGAGGAGTGGGTGCCGACACCGCAGACAGCACTGCCGCCTCTCGTGGAGCCGGCAGACGAGCTGACCCGCGATGAGGTCGCCCGCTACAGCCGCCATCTGATCATTCCCGACCTGGGCGTCGACGGGCAGAAGCGGCTCAAGAACGCGAAGGTGCTGGTGATCGGCGCGGGCGGGCTCGGCGCGCCGACGCTGCTGTACCTGGCCGCGGCCGGCGTCGGCACGATCGGCATCGTCGACTTCGACGTCGTCGACGACTCCAACCTGCAGCGCCAGATCATCCACGGCGTGGCCGACGTCGGGCGCTCCAAGGCGCAGTCGGCGCGCGAGTCGATCGCCGCGATCAACCCATCGGTCCGGGTGCGTCTGCACGAGGTCCGGCTCGACGCGAGCAACGCCGTCGACCTGTTCTCGCAGTACGACCTGATCCTGGACGGCACCGACAACTTCGCCACCCGGTATCTGGTCAACGACGCCGCCGTGCTGGCCGGCAAGCCGTACGTGTGGGGATCGATCTACCGATTCGAGGGGCAGGTCTCGGTGTTCTGGGAGGATGCGCCGGGCGGGCGGGGCCTCAACTACCGCGACCTCTACCCGGAGCCGCCGCCACCAGGCACGGTGCCGTCGTGCGCCGAAGGCGGTGTGCTGGGCATCGTCTGCGCCTCCATCGCGTCGGTGATGGGCACCGAGGCCATCAAACTCATCACCGGGATCGGCGAGTCGCTGCTGGGCCGGTTGATGATCTACGACGCCCTGGAGATGTCCTATCGCACCATCACGATCCGCAGGGACCCCGACGACGCCTTCCGGCCGAAAATCACCGAGCTGATCGACTACGAGCAGTACTGCGGTGTGGCATCCGATGATGCCGGCCCGGTGCTCACCGGCTCCACGATCACCCCGCGGGAGTTGCGCGAATTACTGGATTCGGGAAAGAAACTGGCGTTGATCGACGTTCGTGAACGCGCGGAATGGGACATCGTGCACATCGACGGGGCCCAGCTGATCCCGCAGTCGTCGATCAACTCCGGTGAGGGTCTGGCAAAGCTGCCGCAGGACCGCACGCCCGTGCTGTACTGCAAGACGGGCGTGCGCTCGGCCGAGGCGCTGGTGGCGGTGCGCAAGGCCGGATTCCCCGACGCGGTGCACCTGCAGGGCGGCATCGTGGCGTGGGCGCAGCAGATGCAACCCGACATGGCGATGTACTGACCCGATAGGGCAGGTGACCTCGTCTAGGCTACCCGTGTGAATGTCGAACCGCCGCCGGAGCACGTGCTGGCGGCGTTTGGTTTGACCGGTGTCAAGCCCGTCTATCTGGGGGCTAGCTGGGAAGGCGGCTGGCGCTGCGGTGAGGTCGTCCTGTCGCTGGTGGCCGATCACGCCCGGGCGGCCTGGTCGGCCCGGGTGCGGGAGACGCTGTTCGTCGACGGTGTTCGGCTGGCCCGCCCGGTCCGCTCGACGGACGGGCGATACGTGGTTTCGGGGTGGCGGGCGGATACCTTCGTCGCCGGCACGCCCGAACCGCGGCATGACGAGGTCGTCTCGGCGGCGGTGCGCCTGCACGAGGCGACCGGCAAACTGGAACGGCCCCGATTTCTGACCCAGGGCCCCACCGCGCCGTGGGGCGACGTGGACATCTTCATCGCCGCCGACCGCGCCGCCTGGGAGGAACGGCCGTTGGCCTCGGTGCCCCCTGGCGCCCGGACGGCACCGCCGACGGCCGACGCCGAGCGGTCGGTGGAGCTGATCAACCAGCTGGCCACCCTGCGCCGGCCGACCAAGAGCCCGAACCAGCTGGTGCACGGAGATCTTTACGGGACAGTGCTTTTCATCGGCACCGCCGCCCCGGGCATCACCGACATCACCCCGTACTGGCGGCCCGCGTCGTGGGCGGCCGGTGTGGTCGTCGTGGACGCGCTGTCCTGGGGCGAGGCCGACGACGGACTCATCGAACGTTGGAACGCGCTGCCCGAGTGGCCGCAGATGTTGTTGCGCGCCTTGATGTTTCGTCTGGCGGTTCATGCGCTGCACCCACGGTCGACCGCTGAGGCATTCCCCGGGCTGGCCCGCACCGCGGCGCTGGTGCGACTGGTGCTCTAGCGTTCGAAGTCGAAACGAACCTCGCGCAACGCGATCCGGCCGTCGGTGGCCAGGACGCCCTCGGCCCGCAGCAGCTCCAGCTGCCGGGTGGTCAGATGAGGCGCCGGGCGCCCCGACGCGGTGATCACCCGGTGCCACGGCAGGTCCGAGGAGTCGGTCCGCATGATCCAGCCGACGATGCGCGGGCTGGAAAGCCCTGCGACGTCGGCGATGTCGCCGTAGGTGGCGACCCTGCCCGGCGGAATCGCCGCGACCAGCGTGCGCACCCGCTCGACCTGCTCGTCGGTCACCGGCGCCACGATCAGCGGGCTTCCAGTAGCTCGCGCGTCAGCGCGGCGACCTCCGCGGGCGCGGCGTAGGGCACCATGTGGTTGCAATCGAAATCCAGTAGCCGGAAATCGGATCCCAACCGGTCCTGGAGCCCGGCGATGAGGTTCTCGCCGACGTACGGCGGCGAGGTGCGCTTGGCCCGCACCAGGACCGTCGGCGTCCCGGCCGGCGGGAACACGATGTCACGGGCCAGCTCGCTCCAGTAGGACATCATCGCCGGCAGGCTCACCCGCCAGCCGTACCGGCCGCCCGGCAACTCGACCAGATGCTCGTCGATCTCGGCATCGAGCAGCGCGGGGTCGACGTCCGACCAGGAGCCGTTCAGCTTTTCCAGGCGCGCTTCCTCGGCGTCGGGGTAGTCGGGCGAGGCCAACATCGCGTCGGCGATCTGGCGCATCCACGCGCCGTCCAATCCGACCGCCGGGTCCAGCAGCAACAGCGCCGCCACCCGGTCCGGCCGCATCGCGGCCAGCTGCATGGCCAGCGCGCCGCCGAAGGAGTGCCCCACCACCAGTACCGGCGCCACGGCCTCGTCGTCGAGCAGCGTGGCCATCGCCGCAAGGTTGGCGTCGATGCTCCACGGCGCCGCCCACGACGACCGGCCGTGACCGATCAAATCCGGTGCCGCGAAGGTGATTTCGGGCATTAGCCCGGCCAGCTGCTGCCAGCGCTGCCCGTGACCGGTCAGGCCGTGCAGCGCCAGTACTCGCACCGGACCCGGCAGGCCGTAGCGGTGCACATGGAGATCAGCGGTCACCCGTCGATCGTGCCAGCCGCCGCCACGGCCACTCGCGGTGGGCGGGTCAGCGTTCGTCCCAGTCGTCCTCGGTGGGGACGATGTAGGCCTGCTCGATCACGTCGGCCTCGTTGGCCTCGCGGTCGGCAGCTGTCAGATACTCGGTGTCCAGGCCGACCCCGTCGTCGAAGTCGACGGGTTGCAATTGTTCCGCGGCGTCACCTTCGGGCGCTTCGTCGCTGGGAAAACCGGGTTCGACGTTCGTCACGATCACCTACCTCCTCACCTTTCGTCGAGCTGCTTGCGGCCTCCAGCGTAGGGGTCGGCGGCGGCGCGGGCCGCGCGACTTGTCAGACCCTGCTGATTGCATGCAGCCATGTCGTACATCTGGGACACCGGGGCGCGGGCGCTTCTGGCGCCCGGCGTGCGCGGGCCGGTCCGGGTGGTGGGCGGGCCGGGCACCGGTAAGAGCAGCCTGCTGGTCGAGGCGGCGGTCGCCCGGATCGACGCCGGTCTCGACCCGGAATCGGTTCTGCTGCTTACCGGTTCCGGCCGGCTGGGCATGCAGGCGCGCAGCACCTTGACGACGGCGTTGTTGCGGGCGCGTTCGATCGGGCCCTGCCGGGCCGCCGTCCGCGAACCGTTGGTGCGGACCGTGCACGGCTATGCCTACGCGGTGCTGCGGCGGGCCGCCGAGCGTGCCGGCGACGCGCCCCCGCGGCTGGTCACCAGCGCCGAACAGGACGCGATCATCCGGGAGCTGCTGGCCGGCGACCTCGAGGACGGGCCGCGCGCGGCGACGGCGTGGCCCGCCCATCTGCAACCCGCGCTGGCCACCGCGGGCTTCGCCACCGAGCTGCGAAATATGTTGGCGCGCTGCGCCGAACGGGGCGTTGATCCGCAGGAGCTGGAGCGCCTGGGCCGTCGGTGCCGGCGCCCGGAGTGGACGGCCGCCGGCCAGTTCGCCCGCCAATACGAGCAGGTGATGCTGCTGCGGGCGGCGGTCGGGACGGCGGCACCGCAGGCGACGACGCCCGCGTTGGGCGCCGCGGAACTGGTGGGCGCCGCCCTGGAGGCCTTCGCGGTCGATCCCGAGCTGCTGGCCGCCGAGCGGGGCCGGGTGCGGGTCTTGTTGGTCGACGACGCCCAGCAGCTCGACCCGCAGGCAGCCCGCCTGGTCCGGGTGCTGGCGGCGGGCGCCGAGCTGGCCGTGATCGCCGGAGACCCCAATCAGGCGGTGTTCGGCTTCCGGGGCGGCGAATCCGCCGGCCTCTTCGACGGGGATTCGCCGTCGGTGACGTTGACGGTCTCGCACCGCTGCGCCCCGGCGGTGGCGCGCGCCGTCAGCGGCATCGCGCACCGGCTGCCCGGCGGCAGCGGCGGCAAGCGGATCGAGGGCAGCGGGCCCGAGGAGGGCTCGGTCACGGTGCGCCTGGCGGCGTCGGCGCACGCGGAGGCGGCGATGATTGCCGACGCCCTTCGGCGTGCGCACCTGGTCGACGGGGTGCCGTGGTCGCAGATGGCGGTCGTCGTCCGGTCGGTGCCACGGGCGGGCGCGCGGTTGCCCCGCGCGCTGGCCGCCGCCGGGGTGCCGGTGGCCGCGCCCGCGACCAGCGGACCGCTGTCCGACGAGCCGGCGGCCCGGGCGCTGCTCACCGTCCTGGCGGCCACCGCCGACGGGCTCGACGGCGAACGGGCCCTGGCGCTGCTGACCGGTCCCATCGGTCGGGTCGACCCGGTTTCGCTGCGCCAGCTGCGCCGAACGCTGCGGCGCGCCAACCCGGGTCGCGCGCCGGGCGATGTCGCGCAGCTGCTGGCCGAGGCGCTGTCCGCCGACCCACCGCCACCGGGCCCGCAGTTCCGCCCGCTGCAGCGGGTGCGCGCGGTGCTGGACGCCGCGGCGCGCTGCCATCGGGCGGGCCAAGACCCGCGCTACACGCTGTGGGCCGCCTGGCACCGGTCCGGCCTGCAGCGTCGTTGGCTGTCGGCCGCCGAGCGCGGCGGCCCCGCCGGCGCCCAGGCCACCCGGGACCTGGAGGCGGTGACCGCGCTGTTCGACATCACCGAGCAGTACGTGTCCCGCACGTCGGGTGCGTCGCTGCGCGGTCTCGTCGAGCACGTCGCCGCGCTTCACCTGCCGAGCGTGAACCAGGATCCGGTGTCACCGGTGGAGCAGGTGCGGGTGCTCAGCGCGCACGCCGCGCTGGGACACGAATGGGACCTGGTGGTCATCGCCGGGCTGCAAGAAGGCTTGTGGCCCAACACCGTTCCGCGCGGCGGTGTGCTGGGCACCCAGCGGTTGCTGGACGTGCTCGACGGCGTCACCGAGGACGCGTCGGTGCGGGCGCCGCTGCTGGCCGAGGAGCGACGGCTGCTGGTGGCGGCGATGGGCCGGGCCCGCCGCCGGTTGCTGGTGACCGCCGTGGACGGCGACACGGGCGGCGGGGACAACGAGGCCGCGCTGCCGTCGTCGTTCTGCTACGAACTCGCCCAGTGGACCGATGGCGGCGGCGATCTCGCTGCCGCGCAACCCATCTCGGCGCCCCGGGTGCTGTCGGCCACCGCGCTGGTCGGCCGGTTGCGCGGCGTGGTGTGCGCGCCCGACGGCACGGTCGACGACACGGCCCGCGCTTGTGCCGCAACGCAATTGGCGCGGCTGGCCCGCGCCGGCGTCCCGGGTGCCGATCCGGCCGGCTGGCACGGCCTGATCCCGGTCAGCACCAGCGAACCCCTGCGCGGCGACGACGATGCCGTCACCCTGACCCCGTCGACCCTGCAGATGCTCAACGACTGCCCGCTGCGCTGGCTGGCCGAACGGCACGGTGGCACCAACCCGCGCGACCTGCGCTCCACCGTCGGGTCGGTGCTGCACGCCCTGATCGCCGAACCGCAGCGCAGCGAATCCGAATTGCTGGCCGAGCTGGACCGGGCCTGGCGGCATCTGCCCTTCGAGGCGCAGTGGCATTCGGCCAACGAACTGGCGCGGCATCGCGCGATGATCGAGGCCTTAGTCGAGTGGCGGGCCCAGACCCGGGGCGCGCTGACCGAGGTCGGCGTCGAGGTCGAGATCGACGGCACCCTGACAACATCCGGCGACGGTGCCCCTCGAGGCGGCGAGATCCGGCTGTGCGGCCGGGTCGACCGGTTGGAGCGCGATGCCGCCGGCCGGCTGGTGATCGTCGACATCAAGACCGGCAAAACGCCGGTCAGCAAGGACGATGCCCAACAGCACGCCCAGCTGGCGATGTATCAGCTGGCGGTGGCCGAGGGCATGGTCGCCGCCGGGTCGGAGCCCGGCGGGGCGCGGCTGGTCTACCTGGGCAAGTCCGGGGCCTCGGGCGCCACCGAACGCGAGCAGGATCCGCTGACACCGGCCGCCCGCGACGAGTGGCGCCGGCTGGTCCGGCGCGCCGCCGAGGCGACCGCCGGGCCCCGGTTCATCGCCCGGCGCAACGATGGCTGCTCGCACTGCCCGCTGCGGCCCTCGTGTCCGGCGCACGCCGACGGGGCGGCGCAGTGAACCCGCGCTACAGCCCGGCCGAATTGGCCGGTGCGCTCGGGCTTTTCCCGCCCACCGACGAGCAGTCCGCCGTCATCGCGGCACCGCCCGGGCCGCTTGTCGTCATCGCCGGCGCCGGCGCCGGCAAGACCGAGACCATGGCCGCCCGCGTGGTGTGGCTCGTCGCCAACGGCTACGCCGAACCCGGCCAGGTGCTCGGGCTGACGTTCACCCGCAAGGCCGCCGGCCAGCTGCTGCGCCGCGTGCGGTCCCGGCTCGCCAGGCTGGCCGGCGTCGGCCTGGGTCCCGACGGCCCGGCTCCCGCGGAGCCGGCGGCCGCGCCGACGGTCAGCACCTACCACGCGTTCGCCGGTTCGCTGATCCGCGACTACGGGCTGTTGCTGCCCATCGAGCCCGACACCCGGCTGCTCGGCGAGACCGAGCTGTGGCAGCTGGCCTTCGACGTGGTCAGCGGGTACCGGGGCGAGCTGCGCACCGACAAGACCCCCGCCGCGGTCACGTCGATGGTGCTGCGGCTGTGGGGTCAGCTGGCCGAACACCTGGTGGACACCCGCCAGCTCAGCGATACCCATGTGGAGCTGGAGCGGCTGATCCACGCGCTGCCGCCGGGCCCCTATCAGCGCGACCGCGGCCCCAGCCAGTGGTTGCTGCGGCTGCTGGCCACCCAGACCCAGCGCGCCGAGCTGGTTCCGCTGCTCGACGCGCTGAACGAGCGCATGCGTGCCGCTAAGACGATGGACTTCGGCGTGCAGATGGCCTGCGCGGCGCGGCTGGCGGCGAATTTCCCGCAGGTCGGCGCCGACCTGCGCGGCCGCTACCGGGTGGTGCTGCTCGACGAGTACCAGGACACCGGGCACGCCCAGCGGGTCGCGCTGTCGGGCTTGTTCGGCAGTGGCGTCGACGACGGGTTGGCCCTGACCGCCGTCGGCGACCCGATTCAGTCGATCTACGGCTGGCGCGGCGCCTCGGCGACCAATCTCCCGCGCTTCACCACCGACTTCCCCCTCTCCGACGGCACCCCCGCGCCGGTCCTGGAGCTGCGGACCAGCTGGCGCAACCCGCCGCGGACCCTGCAACTGGCCAACGCGATCTCGGCGGAGGCACGCCGCCGGTCGGTCGCGGTGCACGCGCTGCGGCCGCGCCCGGACGCCCCGCCCGGAACGGTCCGCTGCGCGCTGCTTCCCGATGTGCACGCCGAACGCGAGTGGATCGCCGACGAGCTCGCCGCGCGGTACCGGGCGGCCGGGGACGACGGGGTGAGCCCGCCGACCGCCGCGGTTCTGGTGCGCCGCAACGCCGACGCCGCCCCCATCGCCGACGCCCTGCGCGCCCGTGGAGTCCCGGTCGAGGTCGTCGGATTGGCGGGGCTGCTGTCCATCCCCGAGGTTGCCGACGTCGTGGCCATGCTGCGGCTCGTCGCCGACCCGACCGCGGGCGCGGCGGCGATGCGGGTGCTCACGGGTCCGCGCTGGCGCCTCGGGGGCCGGGACATCGCCGCGCTCTGGCGGCGCGCCCGGAAACTCGGCGAAGGGCTGGGCGCCGGCGGGGCATCCGCGCCCGAGGCGATCGCGATGTCCGCCGGCCCGGACGCCGACACGGCGTGCCTGGCCGACGCCATCGCCGATCCCGGCCCGCCCGAAGGGTATTCGGCCGCGGGATATCAGCGCATCGCCGCACTGGCCGGCGAACTGCGTGCCCTGCGCGGCCACCTGGACCACTCCCTGCCGGACCTGGTCGCCGAGGTGCGCCGCGTGCTGGGTGTCGACTGCGAGGTCCGCGCCGCGGCGGGAGCGGACGTGGGCTGGGCCGGCACCGAACACCTCGACGCGTTCGCCGACGTCGTCGCCGGATACGCCGAACAAGCCGACGCCGCCGGCGCGCCGGACCGTCGCAGCGCGGCATCGGTGTCGGGCCTGCTGGCCTTCCTGGACGTGGCGGAGTCCGTCGAGAACGGTTTGCCGCCTGCCCCATTGGTGGCCGCGCGCGACCGCGTCCAGGTGCTCACGGTGCACTCCGCGAAGGGGTTGGAGTGGCAGGTCGTGGCGGTGGCACACCTGTCGGGCGGAATCTTCCCCTCGAGCGCGTCCAGGAGCAGCTGGCTCACCGACGCGGCCGAGCTGCCGCCGCTGCTGCGGGGCGACCGTGCCTCGGCGGGCGCGCTGGGCATCCCGGTGCTGGACACCTCTGACGTCACGAATCGAAAGCAGTTGTCCGACAAGATCTCCGGCCATCGTCGCCAGCTCGATCAGCGGCGCGTCGACGAGGAACGCCGGCTGCTGTATGTCGCCGTCACCCGGGCCGAGGACACCCTGCTGGTATCGGGTCATCACTGGGGGGCCTCCGGCATCAAACCGCGCGGCCCCTCGGATTTCCTGTGCGAGGTCAAGGAGGTCATCGACCGTTCGGCCGGGGCCGGGGCGCCCTGCGGGGTGGTGGATCAGTGGGCGCCCGCGCCGGCGGACGGCGATCGTAACCCGTTGCGTGACAACATCGTCGAGGCGTTCTGGCCGGCCGAACCGTTGGCCCGGCGCGGTGACGTCGAGCGCGGCGCCGCGTTGGTGACCCGGGCGATGTCGGGCGGCACCGGTGGGGAAGGTGCCGACATCGAGGGGTGGGCGGCCGACGTCGACGCGTTACTTGCCGAGCGGGCGCGGTTGGTCGAACCGCCCACCGGCGCGCTGCCGAGTCAGTTGTCGGTCAGCGGCCTGGTGGAGCTGGCGCGAGATCCCGCGGGCGCCGCACAGCGGCTCAGGCATCGGCTGCCGACCAGGCCTGACCCGCATGCGTTGCTGGGCAACGCCTTTCACGCCTGGGTCCAGCGGTTCTACGGCGCCGAGTGTCTCTTCGATCTCGCGGACCTGCCGGGTGCGGCGGACTCCGACGTCGGCGACACCCGGGAACTGGCCGCGTTGCAGGCCGCATTCACCGAATCGCCCTGGGCGACCCGCACTCCCATCGCCGTCGAGGTGCCGTTCGAGATGTCCATCGGCGACACCCTGGTGCGCGGCCGAATCGACGCGGTGTTCGCCGACCCCGACGGGGGCGCGACGGTCGTGGACTGGAAGACGGGCGAACCACCGCACGGGCGGGAAGCCATGCGCCAGGCCGCCGTCCAGCTCGCCGTCTACCGCCTGGCGTGGGCCGCCCTGGCCGGTGTTCCGGAATCGTCGGTGCGGACGGCCTTCTATTACGTCCGCGCCCGCACCACGGTGGCTCCCGACGATCTGCCCGCCCCCGCTGAACTGGCCGGGTTGCTGGCCGAGCCCGCCGCCGGCTGACTTCGCGCTGCCAGGGTACCGCGGTGGCGATCGTGGTTACATTGAGTCGTGCATGACTCCTGCGCTGGCGTTGAGCCCATAACGGACCGCCGTGCGCAACGGTAAGTCCCGGCAACTGACCGGTCTGGATGAAGCGCTGACCGCGCAGCGAGGCCACCAGTTGGTGGGCGTGGTGCGCATCCCCGAGGATCACGCCAGCCCCATCCGCGTCATCACCCGCCGCGTGGTCATCGCGCTGGTGGTGTTGTTCGCCGCGGCCGTCATCGTCTATCTGGACCGCAACGGGTACCGCGACGTCCGCGGCCAGCCGCTGACCTTCCTCGACGCCATGTACTTCTCCGCGGTGTCACTGTCGACGACCGGTTACGGCGACATCACCCCGTACACCGAGACCGCGCGTTTGGTTCACACCCTGATTTTTACCGCGCTTCGGATCGCGTTCCTGGCCGTGTTGGTCGGTACAACCCTCGAAGTCCTCTCCGAGCGGTCCCGCCAAGGGTGGAAGATTCAGCGTTGGAGGAGCAGAGTGCGCAACCACACGATCGTGATCGGCTACGGCACCAAGGGCAAAACGGCCGTCGCCGCGATCCTCGGCGACGAGGCCGCCCAGGGGGAGGTCGTCGTCGTTGACACGGACCGCACCACCCTCGAGCACGCCGCCGGCGCGGGGCTGGTCACCGTGCACGGCGACGCCACCAAGGCCGACGTGCTGCGGCTGGCCGGGGCGCAACATGCGGCCTCGATCATCGTCGCCACCAGCCGCGACGACACCGCGGTGCTGGTCACTCTGACCGCGCGGGAGCTCGCGCCCAACGCCAAGATCGTGGCGTCGATCCGGGAGGCCGAAAACCAGCACCTGCTGCAGCAATCGGGAGCGGACTCGGTGGTGGTCTCCTCGGCGACCGCCGGGCGGCTGCTCGGGCTTGCCACCACCACACCGAGCGTCGTGGAGATGATCGAGGACCTGCTGACACCCGACTTCGGGCTGGCCATCGCCGAGCGCGAGGTGGAGCCGACCGAGGTCGGCGGTTCCCCACGGCATCTGCGCGACATCGTGCTGGGTGTGGTGCGCGACGGCCACCTGCTGCGCATCGGCGCGCCCGAGGTGGACGCCGTCGAGGCCAACGACCGGCTGCTGTACATCCGGCAGGCCGGGCACTAGTGGCGATCGCGGATTTCCAGCTGCGGAACGTTCCGCTGCTGTCGCGGGTCGGCGCCGACCGGGCCGACCAGCTGCGCACCGACGTCGAAGCGGCCACCGCGGGGTGGGCGGACGCGGCGCTGCTGCGGGTGGACTCGCGCAGTCAGGTGCTCATCGCCGACGGCCGGGTGGTGCTGGGCGCCGCGGCCAAGCTGGCCGACAAGCCGCCACCGGAAGCGGTGTTCCTCGGCCGCCTCGACGACGGCCGCCACGTGTGGGCCATCCGCGGCGCGCTCGAGGCGCCGGAGGACCCGGGGGTGCGCGCCGAGGTGGTGAACCTGCGCGGCCTCGGCTCGATCCTCGACGACACCAGCAGTCAGCTGGTGTCGTGCGCCGTCGCGCTGCTCAATTGGCATGACAGCGCCCGGTTCAGCTCGGTGGACGGCTCGCCGACGAGGCCGGCCCGGGCGGGCTGGGCGCGGGTCAACCCGGTCACCGGCCACGAGGAGTTCCCGCGCATCGACCCGGCGGTGATCTGCCTGGTCCACGACGGCGGCGACCGTGCGGTGCTGGCTCGCCAGGCGGTGTGGCCGGAGCGGATGTTCTCGCTGCTGGCCGGATTCGTCGAGGCCGGTGAATCGTTCGAAGGCTGCGTCGCTCGTGAGATCCGCGAGGAAATCGGCCTCACGGTGCGCAACGTGCGCT
Source organism: Mycobacterium sp. 852002-51613_SCH5001154 (assembly GCF_001667425.1). Lineage (NCBI taxonomy): Bacteria > Bacillati > Actinomycetota > Actinomycetes > Mycobacteriales > Mycobacteriaceae > Mycobacterium > Mycobacterium sp. 852002-51613_SCH5001154. The sequence continues at coordinate 70,429 of NZ_LZII01000058.1, forward strand.
ACCTGGGCAGCCAGCCGTGGCCGTTCCCGCGCTCGCTCATGGTCGGCTTCCACGCGGTCGCGGATCCCGGCGAGGACTTCTCGTTCAACGACGGGGAGATCGCCGAGGCGGCGTGGTTCACCCGCGACGAAGTGCGCACGGCGCTGGCGGCAGGGGACTGGTCCAGCTCGGCGGACTCGAAACTGTTGCTGCCCGGGTCGATCTCGATCGCCCGCGTGATCATCGAATCCTGGGCGGCATTCGACTGAGCCGGCGCGCGCCCGCCCGACGCCCTAGGCGCCGGCTTCGGCCAGCTTGGCCTTGACCTCGGCCACGCTCGGGTTGGTCAGCGTGGACCCGTCGGCGAACTTCACCGTCGGAACCGTCCTGTTACCGCCGTTCACCGAGCCGACGAACTCCGCCGCGGCGGGATCGTCTTCGATGTCGACCGCCTCATAGGGGATTCCGTTGGACTTCAACACGGTCATGAGCCGGTGGCAGTAGCCACACCATGAGGTTGTGTAGACGGTGAGCGGGGCGTTGGTCATAGCTGGTTAACGTAGCCCGGGGACAACATGTTCCGCGCCGCGGTCGCGGCACACCGATACCGGCGCGTTGCGGCGACTCGCCGACGCGCACCGTGCGGGGCCACGGTTTGTCGGCAACCGCTGCCAAGATGGACGCCATGCCGATGGTCGCCGACGCTTTGACCGCCGGACTGGACGACGAGCAGCGCGAGGCCGTGCTGGCTCCGCGCGGACCGGTCTGCGTGCTCGCGGGCGCCGGGACGGGCAAGACCCGCACCATCACGCACCGAATAGCGCAGCTGGTGGCGAACGGTCACGTGGCGGCCGGGCAGGTGCTGGCGGTCACCTTCACCCAGCGGGCGGCGGGGGAGATGCGTTCCCGGTTGCGGACACTGGACGCCTCCGCGGGCACGGACACCGGCGTCGGCGGGGTGCAGGCGCTGACGTTTCACGCCGCGGCGCACCGGCAGCTGCGGTATTTCTGGCCGCGGGTGGTCGGCGACACCGGCTGGCAGCTGCTGGACACCAAGTTCGCCGTCGTGGCGCGGGCGGCCAGCCGCTCCCGGATCAACGCCAGCACCGATGACGTCCGCGACCTGGCGGGCGAGATCGAGTGGGCCAAGGCGTCGCTGATCGGCCCCGAGGATTACCCGGCCGCCGTGGCCGAGGCGGGGCGGGACATCCCGCTGGACGCCGCCCGGGTCGCGACCGTGTACGCCGCCTACGAGGCGCTCAAGGTCCGCGACGAGTCGGTGACACTGCTCGATTTCGACGACCTGCTGCTGCACACCGCGGCCGCGATCGAAAACGACGCCGCCGTGGCCGACGAATTCCGTGGCCGCTACCGCTGCTTCGTCGTCGACGAATACCAGGACGTCACGCCCCTGCAGCAGCGGGTGCTTACGGCGTGGCTGGGCGACCGGGACGACCTGACCGTCGTCGGCGACGCCAACCAGACCATCTACTCGTTCACCGGGGCCTCACCGCGGTTCCTGCTCGACTTTTCGCGGCGGTATCCCGACGCGACCGTTGTTCGCCTCGAGCGCGACTACCGCTCGACCCCGCAGGTGGTGTCGCTGGCCAACCAGGTGATCGCCGCGGCCCGCGGCCGGGTCGCCGGCAGCAAGCTGCACCTGTCCGGGCAGCGTCCGCCGGGCCCGGCGCCGTCCTTCCACGAGTATTCCGACGAACCGGCCGAGGCGGCCGCGGTCGCCACCTCGATCGCCCGGCTGATCGAGGCGGGCACGCCGCCGTCGGAGATCGCCGTGCTGTACCGGGTCAACGCGCAGTCCGAGGCCTACGAGGAGGCGCTGACCGAGGCCGCCATCCCCTATCAGGTCCGCGGCGGCGAGGGGTTCTTCACCCGGCAGGAGATCAAGCAGGCGTTGTTGGCCCTGCAACGGGCCGCCGAGCGCGGCGCCGAGGGTCCGCTGCCTGCGGTCGTGCGGGCGGTCCTGGAGCCCCTCGGGCTGACGGCCGAGCCGCCCGTCGGCACCCGCGCCCGGGAGCGTTGGGAGGCGCTGACCGCGCTGGCCGAGCTGGTCGACGACGAGGTGGCCCAGCGCCCGCAGCTGGAACTCCCGGGCCTGCTGGCCGAACTCCGGCTGCGCGCCGACGCGCGGCACCCACCCGTGGTGCAGGGCGTCACGCTGGCCTCGCTGCACGCCGCCAAGGGCCTGGAGTGGGACGCGGTGTTCTTGGTCGGGCTGGCCGACGGCACGCTGCCCATCTCGCACGCGCTGGCGCACGGCCCCGAAAGCGAGGCCGTCGAGGAGGAGCGCCGGCTGCTCTATGTCGGAATCACCAGGGCGCGAATTCATTTGGCGCTCAGCTGGGCGCTGGCTCGCAGCCCCGGCGGGCGGCAGGGTCGCAGGCCCTCGCGGTTCCTCAACGGCATCGCACCGCAGGCCCGCGCCGACGCCGCCCCGGGCAAGGCCCGGCGCAACCGCGGCGCCCCGGCGCGTTGCCGGATCTGCAACAAGGACCTGTCCACCTCCGCGGCGGTCATGCTGCGGCGCTGCGAAACGTGCGCCGCCGACGTCGACGAAGAGCTGCTGCTGCGGCTCAAGGCGTGGCGGCTGGACGTCGCCAAGGAACAGAACGTGCCCGCGTATGTCGTCTTCACCGACAACACGCTGATCGCGATCGCCGAGCTGCGCCCCGGCGACGAGGACGCGCTGATCGCGATCCCCGGCATCGGCGCGCGCAAGCTCGAACAGTACGGGCCTGACGTGCTGGGGTTGGTGCATGCTGACCGCTGAAGGCGCAGGTCAGAAAATCGGTTGTGGTGCGGGGCGGGGACCGTTTACCCTCGAAACCGCGTTCCGGCGCTACGAAAGGAGGGTGGCCACGATGATCAGCGACGCGTTCGGTGTGGGCGTGGCCGCCGGGGGGGCCGGGCTGAAGCACGCCGCCGACACCGCCGCGCCGGCGGCCGCGCTCAAGCATCGCGCCGCCGCCGCGACGAACGCGTCCGCGCGACTCGAGGTCCACCGAATGGCCACGTAACTCCCCGGTTTTCACCGAATGGCCACGGACCCGAAGTCAAGGATCCGTGGCCACAGTTTTAGGGGCAACGTTTTTCCAAGCCCGCTACCTGGTCCGGATCACCAAAAGGAAGCCCCGACCAGGAAGCAGGTGAGCAGGACATGTCGGCTCTGACAGTCCCCAGACAGTCGTCGCGGGTATTGCCGTGTCACACCGGCGATCCCGACCTTTGGTTCGCCGAGACCCCGGCCGACCTCGAGCGCGCCAAGGCGCTCTGCGTGGGCTGCCCGATTCGGCGCCAGTGCCTGGCGTCTGCGCTGGAGCGGGCCGAGCCCTGGGGTGTGTGGGGCGGCGAGATCATCGACCGGGGCTCGATCCTGGGCTTCAAACGACCGCGCGGACGTCCCCGCAAAGACGGGGTCGCGGCCTAGACGACCGCGCTGTCGGGCTCGGCGAAGCCCGGGATCAGCTCCTCGGACAGCCGCTTGATCGGCACCCGCGCGTCCAGCTGGCACAGAATCGCGGCCACGGACGCGATGACGCGCATCGGAATGGCCAGCTTGGGCGGCAGGTCCATCTGCCGGGCCGTCTTGATCTGCGACACCGACCGGTCGATCTGGCCGACCGTCATGCGCTGCAGCCACTTGCGCGTGTAGTGGAAGACGTCGACCTCGATGGGCTCGACGTACTGGCGCAGCATCTCGTCGATGTCGCGCACCGACACCTGCTGGCCCTTCTGGATGAAGCCGACCTTCTCCATCGTCGGCAACAGCAGGTCGTAGTTCTTGTCGCGGGCCAACCGGATCGTCATCCCGAGCTCGATGGGGTAGCCGCCGGGCAGGGGCGCGACGGCGCCGAAGTCGATGACGCCCATCCGGTCGTCGGGGAGCAGCATGAAGTTCCCCGGGTGGGCGTCGCCGTGCAGCATTCCCAGCCGGCGCGGCGCGTCGAAGGTGAGCTCGAGCAGCCGGGTGCCGATCAGGTCGCGCTGCTCACGCGTCCCGTTGCGGATGATCTCCGCCAACGGCAACCCCTCGATCCACTCCTGCACCACGACCTTTGGGGCGCTGGCCACGACGTGCGGTATGACGAAGTGCGGGTGGCCCTCGTAGGCCTTGGCGAAGGCGCGTTGGTTGTCGGCCTCCAGCCGGTAGTCGAGCTCCATCTCGGTGCGCTCGATCAGCTCGTCGACGATGCCCTGGACGTCGGCGCCGGGGGCGAGCTGTTTGACCACGCCGACCAGACGCTGCATGGTTTTCAAGTCGGCGCGCAGCGCCTCGTCCGCGCCCGGGTACTGGATCTTGACGGCCACCAAGCGCCCGTCGGCCCAGACCGCCTTGTGCACCTGGCCGATGCTCGCCGAGGCAATCGGTTTGTCGTCGAACGAACTGAACCGCTCGCGCCACTTGGTGCCCAGCTGGGCGTCGAGCACCCGGTGCACCTTGTGGGCGGGCAGCGGCGGGGCGTCCTTCTGCAGCTTGGTCAACGCCTCGCGGTAGGGCTCGCCGTACTCGTCCGGGATGGCGGCCTCCATCACCGACAGGGCCTGGCCCACCTTCATCGCTCCGCCCTTGAGCTCGCCCAGAACGGTGAACAGCTGGTTGGCGGCTTTCTCCATCAGCTCGGCCTGGACTTCGTCCCTCGACTTGCCGGTCAGCCGCTTACCGAAGCCGAGCGCCGCCCGGCCGGCGAAGCCGACCGGGATGCTGGCCAGCTTCGCGTTCCGCGCCGCGCGGCCGCGTTTGATGTCTGCCACGTATCCATCATCCATGACGGCCGACGCGGCTCGCGCTTGATCTTCACAACACTTCGTCGGCGCACGGCTGGAGGCGCGGGCCCTAGGTTGTGCCTTGCGGGTCGCAGTCGGCGACCCGTCGTAGGACGCATCCGAAGGGCGGTATCGACCAGGCCATGGCAGCAAAGCAATCGCAGCACGACGCCGCTGACTCCTTGTTCAGGGCGATCATCGAAACGCTGGACAAACATCGAACCGACCGCACCTTGACCGCGGAGATCCTGCAGCAGCTCGCGACCGCATACGAGGCGGTGTCGACGGACGTTCCGGACCAGGGCCGGCTGGGCTAGCAGCCCGGTTCAGCACTGGCACAACGGATGTCGGGTCCATCGCCGCACGACGATCGCGCCGGCGTTGAGATCGAATTCCAGCGTGGCGTTCAGCGTCTGGGGCGGACCGGGATCGGGCACCGCCTCCTGCCTGCGAACGGCAGCGATCACCCGGTTCACCTGGCTGAGCGCCAGCGCGGCGGTCGCCAGCAACGTGGCCCGGTCGGCGACACCGACGGTTTCCCGCAGCTGCGCCGAGATGGCCGGCCACGCTGCGTCGCGGTCCCGGCGGTGCAGGTCGGCGCAGCCCAGGCAGCTGGTCGTGCCGGGGATGACCAGCGGACCGACCAGCCCGATGCCGTCGCGGACCCGGACCGGCAGGTGGGGGACACCCTGGGTGTGCAGGTCGCGGACCATGCGCGGATCGGCGACCAGGTAGTCGGACAGGACCACCAGGTCGACGGCCGTCGCCGACACCGCGGCGTGCGGTTGGCTGCTGTGGGCGACGCGGGCGCCCGAGCAGCGCAATGCCTCGACGAGCAGCTCGGAGAGCGGTCCGCGGCCGTGGATCCGGATGCCCGGCGCCCGACCGCGGGACTTCGCGCATTCGGTCGCGACGCCCGCGCCGACGAGCTGGGCGACCAGGTGCGTCAGCCCCTCAACGTCCTGCAGGCCGCGGTCGGCGGCCCGGCGCTGTAGCTCCGATAGCGGCGTCGGTGATCGCATGGACCGCAGCAACGCGGCCAGCTCCGGCGGGGCCAGGCCGCCCGGCGGACGCACCAGCACGGCGCGGCGGGGGTCCCAACCGACCTGAACGTCGCCGTCGGGCCGCAGCAACACCGGCATGGCCGGGTCCAGCGCGTAGGTAGAGAGCAGGGCCGGTGACACGGGTGCACTGTGTCACGCCGGCGGAGACCGGCTAAGTCAGTTGTCCACAGGGCCGGCGCCCGGGTCCCCGGGGTTCTCCTCGAGTTTGGCGATCGCCTCGTCGATGCCGCTGGTGTCGCCGCCGATGACCCGGTCGATGAAGCCGGCCGGGTCGTCGAGGTCCTCGGCACCGGGCAACAGATCGGGGTGTTGCCAGATGGCGTCGCGGGCGTCCACGCCCGCGGCCTCGGTGAGGCGCTCCCACAACGCGGCGGCTTCGCGCATCTTGCGGGGCCGCAGCTCCAGGCCCACCAGCGTCGCGAACGTCTGCTCGGCCGGGCCGCCGGTGGCGCGGCGGCGGCGCAGCGTCTCGCTGAGCGCGGCCGCGCCCGGAATCCGGTCGCCCAGGGCCGCGTTCACCACCACCTGCACCCAGCCTTCGACCAACGCGAGCAGCGTCTCGAGGCGTTCCAGCGCCTGCGTCTGCGCAGGGGTCGCCTTGGGCTCGAAAACGCCCTGCCCCAAGAGGTTTTCGATGGCCGCCGGGTCGGACAATGTTGCCGGGTTGAAGTCGCGGGCCAGCTCCTCGATTCCGCTCATGTCGATCTGCATGCCCATCGCGTAGGCCTCCACGGCGCCCAGCAGCTGGCTCGACAGCCACGGCACGTGGCTGAACAGCCGGTGGTGGGCGGCCTCGCGGGCGGCCAGGAACGTCAGGATCTCGCTGCGGGGCTGCTCGAGTCCGGCGGCGAACGACTCCAGGGCATCGGGCAGGATCGCGGCAATGCCCTTGGGCCCCAACGGCAGACCGATTTCGGTCGACGTCAGCACCTCGCGGGACAATCGGCCCAGCGCCTGTCCCAGCTGGGAGCCGAAGGCCATGCCGCCCATCTGCGACATCATCGCCATCAGCGGGCCGGCCATGCTCTTGGCCTCCTCGGGCAGCGACGACGCCCATACCGTCGAAATCTGTTGTGCCATCGGGTCACACAACCGCTTCCAGGTTTCCAGGCTGTTGTCGACCCAGTCGGCCGGGGTCCAGCCCACCGCCGTGCTGGTGCCGGCCGGCAGCGCCGTGGCGCCGTCCAGCCAGGTCTCGGCGAGGTGCACCGCGTCGGCGATCGCCGAGTGGGTGGTGGCCGGGATGGGTGCCACGAACCCGATCGAGTTGGTCGCAACCCGGCGCGCAAGCTCGTAGTTGACCGGGCCCGACTGTCCGCCGGCCATGCCGGTGCCCGCGCCGCTGAGCATCTGGCCCAACTGGGTGAAGATCTGTCCCAGGTCGCCCATGCCGAACTCGCCGCCCATGCCGAATGCGCCGAACGGGTCGGAGCCACCAGAGCCCGAATTGGGATCTTTCTTCCCGGGTTTGTCGGGGTCCTCTCCGGAGGAGAAGCCGAAAGGCAGGTCAGCCATACCGTCAACGGTACTCACCACCGGAACGGGGTGGGCGATCTCGGGTCAGCTTGTGGCTGAACCGGGCGCGGTGGGCTCCGTCTAGTGTAATCGGCGTGAACAGGCGGATTCTGACCTTGATGGTCGCGCTGGTGCCGATCCTGGTCTTCGGCGTGCTGCTCGCGGTGGTGACGGTGCCGTTCGTCTCGCTGGGCCCCGGCCCCACCTTCGACACGCTTGGTGAGGTCGACGGCAAGCAGGTCGTGGCCATCGAGGGCACCCAGACGCATCCGACCACGGGACACCTGAACATGACCACTGTTTCCCAGCGCGACGAGCTGACGCTGGGCGAAGCGCTGACGCTGTGGCTTTCGGGTCAGGAACAGCTGGTTCCGCGCGACCTGATCTACCCGCCGGGCAAGTCGCGGGACGAGGTCGACAAGGCCAACAACGCCGACTTCAAGGACTCCGAGGACAGCGCGGAGTACGCCGCCCTGGGATATCTGAAATACCCCGCCGCGGTGACGGTCGCCAGGGTCACCGATCCGGGTCCGTCGGCGGGCAAGCTGAAGGGCGGCGACGCCATCGACGCGGTCAACGGCACCCCGGTGGCCGACGTCGACCAGTTCACGGGATTGCTGAAAAGCACCAAACCCGGCCAGACGGTGACCATCGATTACCGACGCAAGAACGAACCGGCCGGCGTCGCGCAAATTACGCTGGGCGCGAACAAGGATCGCGACTACGGCTTCCTCGGCGTCGCCGTGCTCACCGCGCCCTGGGCGCCCTTCGTCGTGGATTTCAACCTCGCCAACGTGGGCGGGCCGTCGGCCGGCCTGATGTTCAGCCTGGCGGTGGTCGACAAGCTGACCACCGGTGACCTGACCGGGTCGAAGTTCATCGCGGGAACCGGCACCATCTCCGCGGATGGGAAGGTCGGCCAGATCGGCGGCATCACGCACAAGATGGTCGCCGCGCACGCGGCGGGCGCCACCGTGTTCTTGGTGCCGGCCAAAAACTGCTACGAGGCGAACTCGGACAACCCGTCGGGGCTGCGGCTGGTGAAGGTCGACACGCTCAGCCAGGCCGTCGACGCGCTGCACGCGGTCGCGTCGGGGGGCCAGGCGCCAAGCTGCTGAAGCTCGGCCGGGATCGCGGGCCGCGCGATGCGTAGAGTTGTCACCGTCGATCAATCGAGCAGGGAGCGTAGCCAGTGGGGATGCGGCCCACCGCACGGATGCCGAAGCTGACTCGGCGTAGCCGGATTCTGATCCTGATCGCACTGGGTGTGATCGCTTTGCTGCTCGCCGGCCCGCGGCTGATCGACGCGTACGTGGACTGGCTGTGGTTCGGTGAGTTGGGCTACCGCTCGGTGTTCACGACCGTGCTGGTCACCCGGTTCGTGGTCTTTCTCGTGGCCGGCCTGCTGGTGGGCGGGATCGTGTTCGCCGGTCTCGCGGTGGCCTATCGCACCCGCCCGGTGTTCGTGCCGAGCAGTGACAACGATCCGGTCGCCCGGTACCGCGCCGTCGTCCTTTCCCGGCTGCGGCTGGTGGGGATCGGGGTGCCGGTCGCGATCGGCCTGCTGGCCGGCATCATCGCGCAAAGCTACTGGGTGCGCATCCAATTGTTCATGCACGGCGGCGACTTCGGCATCCGGGACCCGCAGTTCGGCAAGGACCTCGGCTTCTACGCGTTCGACCTGCCGTTCTACCGGCTGTTGCTCAGCTACCTGTTCGTGGCCGTGTTCCTGGCGTTCGTGGCCAACGTGTTGGCGCACTACATCTTTGGCGGCATCCGGCTCTCGGGCCGCACCGGCGCGCTGAGCCGTTCGGCCCGCATCCAGTTGGTCACCGTGGTGGGGCTGCTGGTGCTGCTCAAGGCGGTCGCGTACTGGCTAGACCGCTACGAGTTGCTGTCGCACACCCGCGGCGGCAAGCCGTTCACCGGCGCCGGGTACACCGACATCAACGCGGTGCTGCCGGCCAAGCTGATCCTCATGGCGATCGCGCTGATCTGCGCGGCCGCGGTGTTCTCCGCCGTCGTGCTGAAAGATCTGCGGATCCCCGCCATCGGCCTGGTGTTGTTGTTGCTGTCGTCGTTGATCGTGGGTGCCGGGTGGCCGCTGATCGTCGAGCAGATCAGCGTCAAACCCAATGCCGCGCAGAAGGAAAGCGAATACATCGGGCGCAGTATCACGGCGACCCGGCAGGCGTATGGGCTGACGTCGGACGTGGTCACCTATCGCACGTACTCCGGCGACACGCAGGCCACCGCGCAGCAGGTGGCCGACGACCGGGCCACCACCTCCAACATCCGGTTGCTCGACCCGACCATCGTCAGCCCGGCGTTCACCCAGTTCCAGCAGGGCAAGAACTTCTACTACTTCCCCGACCAGTTGTCGATCGACCGCTACCTGGACCGCACCGGCGCGCTGCGCGACTACGTCGTCGCCGCCCGCGAACTCAATCCCGACCGGCTGATCGACAACCAGCGGGACTGGATCAACCGGCACACCGTCTACACGCACGGCAACGGCTTCATCGCGTCCCCGGCCAACACGGTGCGCGGAATTGCCAACGACCCCAACCAAAACGGTGGCTACCCCGAATTCCTGGTCAACGTCGTCGGCGCCAACGGCAACGTCGTGACCGACGGTCCGGCACCGCTGGACCAGCCGCGCATCTATTACGGACCCGTCATCTCCAGCACGTCCGCCGACTACGCGATCGTCGGCCGCAACGGTGCCGATCGCGAATACGACTACGAGACCAGCTCCGATACCAAGAATTACACCTACACCGGGCTGGGGGGCGTACCCGTCGGGGACTGGTTGTCCCGCAGCGTGTTCGCCGCCAAGTTTGCGGAGCGAAACTTCTTGTTCTCCAACGTGATCGGCTCCAACAGCAGGATCCTGTTCAACCGCGACCCCGCGCGGCGGGTGGAGGCGGTGGCGCCGTGGCTGACCACCGACAGCTCCGTGTACCCGGCGATCGTCAACAAGCGACTGGTGTGGATCATCGACGGCTACACCACGTTGGACAACTACCCGTACTCCGAACTGACCTCGCTGGAATCGGCCACCGCCGACTCGAACGAGGTGGCGTTCAACAAGCTGGCGCCCAACAAGGACGTCTCCTACATCCGCAACTCGGTCAAGGCCACGGTCGATGCCTATGACGGGACCGTGACGCTCTACCAGCAGGACGAGCAGGATCCGGTGCTCAAGGCGTGGATGCGGGTGTTCCCCGGCACGGTCAAACCGAAGAGCGACATCACCCCCGAACTGGCCGAGCACCTGCGTTACCCCGAGGACCTGTTCAAGGTGCAGCGGATGCTGCTGGCCAAGTACCACGTCAACGACCCGGTGACGTTCTTCTCCACGTCCGACTTCTGGGACGTGCCGCTGGACCCCAACCCGACCGCCAGCAGCTACCAGCCGCCGTACTACATCGTCGCGAAAAACATTGCGAAGAACGACAATTCGTCCTCATATCAGTTGACGAGCGCGATGAACAGGTTCAAGCGCGACTATCTGGCCGCCTACATCAGCGCCAGCTCCGACCCGGCGACCTACGGCAGGATCACCGTGCTGACCATCCCGGGTCAGGTCAACGGGCCCAAGCTGGCGAACAACGCCATCACCACCGACCCGGCGGTGTCCCAGGACCTCGGTGTGATCGGGCGCGACAACCAGAACCGGATCCGCTGGGGCAACCTGCTCACCCTGCCGGTGGGCCAGGGCGGCCTGCTGTATGTCGAACCCGTCTACGCCTCCCCGGGGGCCAGCGACGCCGCCTCGTCGTACCCGCGGCTGATCCGGGTGGCGATGATGTACAACGACAAGATCGGCTACGGCCCCACGGTGCGCGACGCCCTGACCGGGCTGTTCGGTCCCGGTGCGGGCGCGGCCGCGACGGGCATTCAGCCGACCGACGCCGGGAACAACCCGCAGGCGGCCCCGCCCGTCACGCCTCCTCCTCCGGCCGGGACACCGGGATCGCTACCGCCGGCGGCGCTTCCGCCGGTTCCCGACGGGTCGGTGACGCTGTCGCCCGCGAAATCCGCGGCGCTGCAAGAGATCCAGGCCGCGCTGGGCGCGGCCAAGGACGCCCAGAAGAAGGGCGATTTCGCCGGCTACGGCGCCGCCCTGCAGCGGTTGGACGACGCGATCACCAAGTACAACAACACCAAATAGCTCTCAGGCGTAGGCTGTTCGGAACCTCTCCCGATAGGCCTTCGGGCTGATGCCCAGGTGGTTGACGAATACCCGCCGCAGGGTTTCGATGCTGCCGAAGCCGGCCATGCCCGCGGTCTCGGTGACCGACCGGCCGGATTCCAGTGCACCACGGGCGAAATCGATCCGAACCAATTCGACATAGCGGGCCGGGGTCATCCCCAGCTCGGATTGGAAGAGCCGGGTCAGCTGACGAGTGCTCAGTGAAGCCCGGGCCGCAAGGGATCTCACGCTGTGGTTCGCGGCAGGGTTGGCCGCGACCGCATCGATGACCGCCCGCAGCGGCGAGTCCGGCGGGGGATCGGCCTCGACCAGCACCGAGAATTGTGATTGGCCCCCTGCGCGTTTGAGATAGACGACCAGCCACCGGGCCACGTCGCGGACCAGCTCGGTCCCGTAGTCCATTTCGACCAGCGCCAGCGCCAGGTCGATGCCCGACGAGATCCCGGCCGAGGTGAAGACGTTGCCGTCGCGGACGAAGATCGCGTCCGGCTCGACGGTGACATCGCGAAAGGCCCGGGCCAACACCCGGGTTTCGTTCCAATGCGTGGTGGCGCGCCGGCCGCTGAGCAGGCCGGCCTGCGCGAGGATGAACGAACCCGTGCAAATGGATGCCATCCGCCGGGACCGCGTCGCCACCGACCTGACGGCCTCGACGAGCGCGGGGTCGACCGGCCGCCGGGGCAGGTGGTCGCTGCCGGCGACCAGAACGGTATCGGCGGATTCGATCGACGCGATGCTGTCGGTGACGCCCAGTCGACTGCCGATCGACGTTGTCACGTCCCGTCCGTCCACCGACGTGATCTTGAGCTCGTAGTCGGCGCCGAACCGGTTCGCCTCGACGAACACTTCGCCCGCTCCCGCGACGTCCAACAGCGTCACGTCGTCGAAGACGACGATCACCACCACGCGCGAACGCGCTCCCGCTTCACCCACGCAACACATTGTGTCGCTTTCTGTGGACAGGACGGCCCGAACGCCCACGGTCATTGAGCGCGTTCGGCCGCACACTTGCGGTTATGACCACCCAATCCATCGAGACCATCGCCGGCATCCGCATCCCCGACTCGCCGCTGGTGCGCGAGGCCACCGAGTTCATCCGCGATGCCGAGGACGACCTGCTGTTCAACCACTCGCGGCGGGTGTTCCTCTTCGGAGCGCTGCAGGGCCTGCGGCGCGGCCTGCAACCCGACCTGGAGTTGCTCTACGTCGGCGCGATGTTCCACGACATCGGGCTCACCGAGCGCTACCGCACCTCCGCGGTCCGCTTCGAGGTCGACGGGGCCGACGCGGCCCGGGACTTCCTGACCGCCCGCGGTGTCGACCAGGCCGACGCCGACAAGGTGTGGCTTGGCATCGCCCTGCACACCACGCCGGGTGTGCCCGAATTCCTGGCACCCGAGGTCGCCTTGCTGCAAGCCGGCGTCGAGGTCGACGTGGTCGGCGTCGGCCGCGAATCCCTTGCCCCCGACGCCCTCGCCGCGGTGACCGCCGCCCACCCGCGGCCCGACTTCAAGAACCGCATCCTCGCGGCGTTCAACGACGGCATGAAGCACCGCCCGCAGACCACCTTCGGCACCATGAACGCCGACGTGCTGGCGCACTTCGATGCCGGCTTCGAACGCGCCGACTTCGTCGACATCATCCTCAACAACAGCTGGCCCGAATAGCGGGAGGGAGCGGACAAATGGATATCTACGAAGCGCTGTACACCACCCGGATGATGCGGCGGCTGCGCCCGGACCCGATCCCGCTGGAGACGCAGGCCCGCATCCTCGATGCGGCCGTTCGGGCTCCCAACGGGGGCAACACTCAGCGTTGGCACTTCGTGGCCGTGGACGATCCGGAACTCATCCGCGAGTTCGCCCAACTGTTCCGGCAGGCCCGCGCCATCGAGTACGAGAAGTTCAGCTCGGGGGCCGGACCGATGGCGGCGACCGCCCCGGGTGCGGACCCGACCGCGCACGCCGAGACGATGCGCCGAATGCAGGGCTCGGGAAACTACCTGGCCGATCATTTCGAAGAAATCCCCTTGCTGCTCTTCGTCTTTGCCATCGACGATCTGGGCGGCGCCAACATCTACCCGGCGATCTGGAGCGCGTTGCTCGCCGCCCGGGCCGAGGGTGTCGGCGGCGTCATGACGATGGTGCTCCGCAATTTCACGGACGAGGTGAACGAACTGCTGGGCGTGCCCGTCGGGGAAGGCTGGGAGATGTCGGCCATGCTGGCCCTCGGCTATCCCCGGGGCAAGTGGGGTGTCGCGGCCAATCGGCGCCCCGTGCACGAGGTTTCCTCCCGCAACGGCTGGGGCAAACCGTTCGGTGTGGAAGTGCCGCAGCCGTTGTGGCCATCTCAGAGGAACGCCAAATGACCAACGCGAACGAAATCGGAGTCACCGTCGTGCAGCCGGGGGAGGGTGAGTACGTCGCCCTCCCCGGATTCGGGGCGGTGTTCAAACTGTCCAGCAAGACCAACGGGGGTGAGGTATCCATCGTCGAGCACCCGTTCGAAGTCGGCCTGCTCACCGCCGCGCACATGCACACCCGCGAGGACGAGCACTCGATCGTGTTGGCCGGTGAGATCGGCTTCCGCTCCGACGACAGCGAAGTGGTTCTGGGCCCGGGCGGCTACATCACCAAGCCCCGCGGTCAGATGCACGCGATGTGGAACGCCGGCAGCGAGCCGGGCCGCATCATCGAAATCATCACCCCGGGCGGATTCGAGAACTATTTCCGCGAGCTCGGGGAGCTGCTCGTCGAGCACGCCGACGACCCGGTCGGCAAGGTTTTGCACGAGTCGCCCGAGTTCGGCGAGCTGGCCGACAAGTACGGGCTGACCTACGGGTCACCGGATTGGATGGACGACATCGCGCGGCGGTACGGGCTGAACCCGCCATCGCACTGAGCGTTTTCACGCCGAGATTGCGGTCATGGTCGTGGTCGGCGCCCGATTCACGACTATGACGGCAATCTCGCCGCCGCACCCCCGCTGAGCCCGCGATTTGGTCGCCGTGCTGCGGGTTCGGTAACCTGGCATTCACCAACGCGGGGTGGAGCAGCTCGGTAGCTCGCTGGGCTCATAACCCAGAGGTCGCAGGTTCGAATCCTGTCCCCGCTACCAAGCGAAACGGCCCCCGGAAAATTTTCTGGGGGCCGTTTCGTGCCACGTGTGAGTGAGTTTTGCGCCGCTACGACTCGCGAGAGACGATCACCACCGATTGCGCCGCATGCGCGACGGCCGTGCTCACCGAGCCCAGCAGCATGCCGGCGAACCCGCCGCGACCGTGACTGCCGACGACGACGAGTTGTGCGGACTCCGAGTGCTCGATCAGTTGACGAGCCGGCTGGTCGCACGCCACCAGATGTCGCACCCTGACATCGGGGTAGCGCTCCTGGAATCCGGCGAGCCACTCGGCGAGGGCCTGTTGTGCCTGCACTTTCATCATCTCGAGATCCAGACCTGGCACTTCCGACATGCTGACGTCCGACCACGCATGCAGTGCCACCAGCTCCACGCCCCGGCGGGAGGCCTCGTCAAAGGCGATCTCCGCCGCCAGTTTTGACGCCGCCGAACCATCGATTCCCACCAGCACCGGAGCCTGCGGGCGCGGCGGGGCCTCATCATGGACGACCGCGACCGGGCAGTGCGCATAGTTGACGAGGCCGGTGCTGGCCGAGCCGAACGGGACCCGGCTGAACGCGCCTTCGCCCCGGTATCCCACGACCATCATGTCCGCGATCTTGGATTCATTGACGAGCGTGGAAACGGTCGGGCCACGTACCACCACGCTGTACACGAACGGTGGCCCATGGTCGGCGGTGCTGTCGGTGACGACCTTGCGCGCGTCTTCGAGGATTTGCCGTGCCTTTTCGTCCTGCCGCTCGAAGTGGTCTTGAGGAATCGGAATCGCCGGCCACGGCGCCACCGTCGGCACCACCGGTGCGATGACGTGCATGAGGGTCAGCGGCACATTGCGTAGCGCCGCATCGCGAGCCGCCCATTCGACCGCCGCCATCGACGAGGCTGATCCGTCAACGCCGACCAAAATGCCACGATGGGTTTCGTGCCCGGACATGTCGTTCCCCTGCTTCTCTCGTTAAGCGACTAGGAATTGGGTGACGCGCATCGATTCACCGCTGGGGCTGCAGTATCTTGCGAATTTCCAAGGGGAGCTGACCCAGCGCCTTGTCGATCTGGGCAACCGGCAGATGGTGTAAGACAGCCGCGGTGGTGGCCGCGGCGGCTGTCCCGACGTCGTCGAATGCGATGTTCGCCTCGCGCGAGAATCGGACGGCGTAGGCCTTGGCGTCGTACTTGTCCGGGACGGCAGTGGGATTCCATGCCTGGTAGAAGACGCCCCTGATCAGGTCGGGAAGCTGCGTCGCAAAGTGGGCGCTCGCCTCAACCGTGAGCCGATCGCGCAGCGTGTGTAGCCAGGCCCTCAGGACTCGGTAGGCGAACTCGCGATCCTCCGTGTCGAATTCCTTGGCCACATCGTTGACCCACGTGTGTGCGGCATCGATTGCGTGATCGAGCGCTGCCACCTTGGTTTTCGTCGACATGGTCGCCTCCGGCTTGATTCGAGGACCAGTCAACTCCAGCGCGCCTGCAGCGAAGAAGGGGCGATGGACTCCGCGCCGGAGGACTTTCGACCACTCGCCCGGGCGAAACGGGGTGGATTAAGGCCCACCAAGCTCTTTCATGCGGCCTATCGGGGCAGCACAGCCTCGATGGCGCTGATCACCTCGGGGGCGTCGGGCGGGGTGCGGGGCCGGAATCGCCGAACCACCTCACCGTCGGGCGCGATGAGGAACTTTTCGAAGTTCCACTGGATGTCTCCCGCCTCGCCGGCGGAATCGGCGGCTTTGGTCAACTCGGCGTAGAGCGGGTGGCGGTCGTCGCCGTTGACGTCGGTCTTCGCCAGCAGCGGGAAGGTCACGCCGTACGTCGTCGAGCAGAACTCCCGGATCTCCTCAGCCGTGCCCGGCTCCTGGCCCATGAACTGGTTGCAGGGGACGCCGACGACGGTCAGGCCTCGACCGCCATAGTCCTCGGCCAGTTTCTCCAGCGCCGTGTATTGCGGAGTCAGGCCACACTTCGAGGCGACGTTGACGACCAGCGTTGCGCCGTCGGCCAATTCGGCCAATGTGGTCGGCCGGCCGTCGAGGGTGGTCAAGGGGATGTCGTTGAGGGTCACGCCGACGACGCTAACGCACGGTGGCCGCAACCAGCCAGACACCGATTGTGCGAACGGCGGTTCGCATAACGATGACCGCCAAGGTACATTCCTGTGGACTTCGTTATTGCATATGTGTACAGGGCCCCTGCTAGGGGAAGGATCGCCGCGGCACTGGGCCACGGCGCAGAGATGAGGGGCGCTGGTGACAACGTCTTCCCCGGTACAAATCAATTCCCAGCGCCTCCCGCCGTACCGGTGGATCTCCGTCGCCGTTCTGGTGGTCTTGGCCGTCGTCTTCACCCTCGTGTATGTGCAGTTCCGCGGTGGGTTCACGCCGAAGACGAAGTTGACGATGCTGGCGTCGCGGGCCGGGCTGGTGATGGATCCGGGCTCGAAGGTCACCTA
>NZ_LZII01000059.1:0-597 GCF_001667425.1 Mycobacterium sp. 852002-51613_SCH5001154
GGCGAGCTGCCGTTCGGCGGCCTCCGACGTCATGCCGTGCCCGATCTCCAGGCCGGTCGGGCCGATCGATTCCAGCAGCGGCTGGTAGAAGAGCTTGGCGTGCAGCTGCGAAACCCGCAGGTTCTGGTGCCGCAGCTCCTCGCGCAGCACGCCCGCGGCGTCGTGCCGTCCGTCGGGCCGGATATGCGCGGCGCGGGCCAGCCAGCGCACCGCCTCCTCGTCCTCGGCCTCGGGCAGCAGGTGGGTGCGTTTGAGCCGCTGCAGCTGCAGGCGGTGCTCGAGGAGCCGGAGGAATTCGTAGGAGGCGGTCAGGTTCGCTGCGTCCTCGCGGCCGATGTAGCCGCCCTGACCCAACGCGTCGAGCGCGGCCACCGTGGACGCGACGTGCAGCGACTCGTCGCTGCGGCCGTGCACCAGCTGCAGCAGCTGCACCGCGAACTCAACGTCCCGCAGGCCGCCGCTGCCGAGTTTGATCTCACGCCCACGCACGTCGGCGGGCACCAGCTGCTCGACCCGACGGCGCATGGCCTGCACCTCACCGACGAAGTCCTCGCGCTCGCAGGCGACCCACACCATCGGCATCAACGCGGTCAGGTA